>CAUPNA010000159.1:0-9614 GCA_963512475.1 uncultured Undibacterium sp. | reverse complement strand
CGTGAGGGTTTAGCTTCTTATGTACCAAGTTACCGTGACGGGAAAATTGAAGGTGTCTATGTTTTTGTGAGCGATATCAGCGACATCAAAAAAGCACAGCGGGCTGAACACATCGCACAAGAACGCTTACAAGCAATCATTGATTCTGCGACGGAATTTTCTATTATTGCGACTGACTTGCAAGGAACCATCACGCTTTTTAGTGCCGGTGCAGAAAAAATGTTGGGTTATACCGCTGCTGAAATGGAGCACAAGCTCACGCCAGCTTTGATACATCTTCCTGAAGAAGCAAAGCAACGCAGTGAGGAATTAAGTACCGAATTCGGTCGTCAGGTGACGGGCTTTGACGTGTTTGTTCTTAAAGCGACTCTGGGTATCAACGAAAAACGCGAATGGACTTATGTCCACAAGTCAGGGAAAAAAATACCCGTACGGCTCGTGGTGACTGCGATAGTTGGTTTAGATAAAAAGATAGTCGGATTCCTTGGCATCGCGAATGATATCTCTGACGAAAAAGAATTGCAGCGTTTGTTGATTCAAGCTAAAGAGAGTGCAGAACAGACTAGTCGGGCGAAGAGTGATTTTGTCGCCAATATGAGCCATGAAATTCGAACTCCAATGAATGCGGTACTCGGCATGTCGCAACTGCTCGCGTCAACTGAGCTAAGTTCTGAACAGCGTAAATATTTGGAGATGATCAAAGTTTCCGGGCAGTCATTGATGGGAATTTTAAATGACATCTTGGATTTTTCTAAGATCGAGGCGAATCGTTTAGAACTGTCGAATACCGAATTTCTCCTCGATGATGTACTTGGTGCATTAGCCAGTATGATGGCCGTGTCAGTCGGTGAGAAGGATGTTGAAGTGGCAATCGGTATGGGGAATGATGTTCCTAAACGTTTGATTGGTGATCAATTGCGATTGCAACAGATACTGACCAATTTGACGAGTAATGCACTCAAATTTACTGAGAGAGGTGAGGTGGCAGTTTTCATTGATGCAGTCAAAGATATTGCCGTCAAAGATAGTGCCGACATAGAGACTAACCGAGTTTGGTTAAAAATTACGGTCAGTGACACTGGCATAGGAATGGACAAACAGCAGTTGCAGAAATTATTTCGGCCTTTTTCTCAAGCAGATGCGTCCACGACGAGAAAGTTTGGTGGAACAGGTTTAGGACTGTCGATTTCGAACAGTATAGCCACGCTCATGGGCGGCACGATTGAAGTGAAGAGTAGTTTAGGGACTGGCAGTGAATTTCAGATTACGGTCCCCATGATTGCCGTCAATGATGCGGCAACGCCAGTCAGTTCGACCAAGCAAAAACGATTAAATCTTTTGGTCGTCGACGACAATTCAACCAGTAATAATTACATCTGTAAGACAGTGCGTTCATGGAATTGGGATACCGAATCTGCGAGCAATGGACAGCAGGCGCTGGAAATCGTGCGTGCACGACTCTCGGAAGGAAGACATTTTGACGCCATTATTGTTGATTGGCAAATGCCGATGATGGATGGCTTAGTCACTATAAAGATGTTGCGTGACCTACTCCCCAAGGGAAAAACACCATTAGTCATTATGGTTAGCGCATTTAGCCGTGACAGAATGTTGCAAGATCAAGCTGCAGATTATGCTGATGCAATCTTGATGAAACCGATCACTGGATCTAGCGTGTTCGATACCGTGCATGAAGCGATCATGTTGTGTTCTGGCGTAGAAGTGATGCCACGTTATAGTAAAGCAGCCTTAACACGTAGCAATCAAATTCAAGGTGCGAAGTTGCTTTTGGTGGAGGACAATCCTTTCAATCAAATTGTCGCAAGAGGCTTTCTGGAGCAAGGTGGCGCGACGGTTGAGGTGATGGAGAATGGCTATCTAGCAGTTGAACATTTGCGAAGTCACGCAGATAGGTATCATGCGGTCTTGATGGACGTACAAATGCCGATCATGGACGGTATCAGTGCCACCCGCATGATACGCAATGAACTGCATTTATCTATCCCAGTCATCGCAATGACGGCTGGGGTGATGTATTCCGAACGAGAACGTTGTTTACAATCTGGGATGAATGATTTTATTGGAAAGCCTATAGACGTTGAGCAAATGTTCTTGGCCATTTCCAAAGTGCTACCAACGGGTCTCTTGGGTAATAGAACTGATTCCGGTTTATCCGGTGAAAGCAAGCCTAGTGCTGATCCAATTAATGCTGATTCAATTAGTGCTGAGTCAGTTATTGATAATTCAGGCATTTTTGATCCTCGTTCTTTAGAGATGTTAGGAAAGTCAGATCCAAAGAATATGCAGAAGATACTCACTTCAGTTGCTGCGGTGATTGAGAACGCGAGCGAACAAAGACGTCAGGTCAGAGCAGCATTGGATGAACAGAGGTTTGATGATGCTGCTAGGTTACTGCACACGATGAGGGGATCGGTCGGCACGCTCGGCGCTAAAGTGTTTGCGGAATTAAGCTTAAAGGCTGAAATAGAAATTCGTGAGGGTGACAAAAAAAATGTTGACGGTTTGTTGTTGAAAGTAGATGAGGCATTGCAAAAAACTATCAATGCGGCGCGTCATTGGCTGGAGCTGAAATCGACTTTCAATCCAAACGATCAGGGAACTGCGCTCCCAAAACCTGAAGGACAGAAGTTAATACTTCAACTAAGAGCGCAGTTACAAAGCAATGATATTGCCGCTTGTGATGTATTCATGCTCGTAAAAGAAAACTTAAGTCAGAAAATTCCAGAGGCGGGCATGTCGCAATTGGAAAAGCACATCAATGATTTAGATTTTAAAAGTGCTGATTTACTTTTGGAAAAATTTTCTCTTTAGTGGACTAGGGCGTTTTGACATAAAGAGTTCAAGATTCAGCGCACTCTGCGGGTCGTTTCACGCACCACGAGTTCTAGTGGAGGGATGCTGGTTTCCACCACTTCACCATGAATGATATTGAGTAAGGCTTTGGTTGCTATCCGTCCGATTTCATACAGTGGTTGTTTGACCGTCGTTAGTGGTGGGGTGGTATAGGATGAGCCGGGCAGGTCATCGAAGCCAACTAGAGAAATATCTTCAGGAACACGTATCCCTTTTCGATACAAACTCAGGCGTGCGCCATACGCACTCAAATCGTTGGCGGCACATACGGCAGTGAATTGTTGTTGGGTTTCGAATAAGTGATTGATGGCGCGCATGCCGCTACTCTCATGGAAGTCACCTTCGACGACTAGTTTGTCATCAAAGGGTATATTCGATTCTTGCAATGCGCGTTGGTAGCCAGTCAAACGTTCGGCGGCATCACAATTGTTAGAAGGTCCCGTAATGAATGCGATACGTCGATGCCCCAATTCGATTAAATGACGAACCGCCAACCACGAGCCGTATTCATTGTCGAGTTTAAAACCTAATGCTTTATCGGTATGAATGTCACGACCCGTTGAGACTATCGGTCGA
This sequence comes from uncultured Undibacterium sp., assembly GCA_963512475.1. Classification (GTDB taxonomy): domain Bacteria; phylum Pseudomonadota; class Gammaproteobacteria; order Burkholderiales; family Burkholderiaceae_D; genus Undibacterium. The sequence goes on along the minus strand of CAUPNA010000159.1, from coordinate 6,164 downwards.
TGTTGGGCAAATTGCAGAACCGATTCATCCGTGATGCGGCCTGATAAAAGGATAATGCCATCGACTTTTCTGGCAAGTAGTAAACGTATCCTTTCTATCTCTTCTGCTGCATCCCAATGACCACTGACGATAACTGATGCGTAGCCTGTACCTTTTAATGCGTCGTCAACACCATGCAAAGTTTCATCGAAAAAGGGACTGGAAATATCTTGCACCACGATCCCTATGGTCATGGATTTACCTTTTTTCAGACCTTGCGCCATTTGATTCGGGGCAAAATTAGTCTTGGCAATCGCATCCATAACGGCTTGACGTTTCTCGTCCGATACTTTGGCTGTACCGTTCAAAATGCGCGACACCGTACTGGGCGAAACGCCCGCAGTGCGAGCTACCTCAATTAAGGTGGTTGGTTCGTCATTGTCGTTGATGTTGGCGATGTTGCTGCCTGGCTTGTCGAGCGTATTCATATCGTTCAAATGGTGGTTGGACGGATTGTCGTGATTCTCGCTCAAAGCTGCTTCCTTGTGGGATTTTACTTGTCTAATTAATACTTAAGGCTAGTAGTTTTACTATGGTTTAAGATTTTATGTGGTTTAAATTAACATAAATGGCGTGTTATTTTGAGCTTGCTCAATCAATCATTGGTAAGTGACGCGGCGTGTAACGCCTTCAAATTCGCTGACCTATCCCTAATAAGTTTTAAAAATGGCAAAAATTCTTATAAAGCTAGTTACTGAAAACGTTTGCAAATCTTTGTTTTTGAAGAATATCACATAATTTTAGTGATCATTGTCGAAGTAACACTTTCTAAAACTTTCTTTCATTCAAGATTTGCCGTAAGTTCTTCTAAAAATAGAATAATTAAGCCAAATTTCGCAGTAAGCTCGCTTTTTTCTTCGATGTTGTTTTCTTTTAAGCACTTTTTCAAGAATATGAAATCGTTTTCTTGCCGTGGGATTGGCCTACAATCTCAGCCTCAGCTTTGCGGCAAAAATAGTCGACTAATTGTCTGTGATCGGGCAGATCCTTTAGCGCATGTTCGGCAACCGCTGCGATATTCTTAAACTCTCGTTGTGCGGCATCGATCTGATCGGAGTGAATTAGATTGGTGGGCAATTGCGTAGGAAATTCCATGCCATACAACACATATTGCCAGCTCGATGGCGGATACATCTCCAGGTCGGTGATGAAATCGAGACGGCTCGGAGGACGTGATTGCCACATGCGAAGTTTATCTTGTAGCGATTTCGGTATAGAGCCAGTCGAAGTATTGTCTGTCCAAAATGCGGAGTCACGTCGTTGACTTAGACAATAGTGCATTTTGATAAAATCGACGATGCGTTCATAGCGCTCATTCATATGGTGATTAAAGGTTTTTGCGACGGGTTCAAGATCACCGTTGTAGGGAAACAGATAGCTGACCAGATAAGCAGCGGTCTCGATTAAACCTATACCCGAAGATTCTAGTGGTTCCAGAAATCCACCTGATAGCCCGATAGCCACGCAATTTTTTATCCATTGCGTTGGACGATAACCAACTTGTAATTTGAGCTGACGTGCATGCAGTTGATCCATGTCTGCACCTACATACTGACGCAGCACTTGTTCTGCCTCATCGTCACTGCTATGACGACTGGAGTAAACATAGCCTACGCCGCGCCTTTCTTGCAGCCCAATATCCCAAGTCCAGCCCGCTTGGTGTGCGGTAGAAATCGTATAAGAAGGAATGACTTGATCCGCTTTGGCGTAGGGGACTTGAACGGCCAGTGCGCGATCAACAAACAGCACATCGCTGACGCTTTTAAAGGGCGAACCCAAGGCTTCACCGATCAAACGTGCACGAAAACCTGTGCAATCGATATACAAATCAGCTTGTAATTCGCCGTGTTCTTTGGTCTGGACGTTCGCAATTGCACCGGTCTCGTTTAATCGTACGTCATCCACATTCCCGAGTAAATGTTGTACGCCTAAACTGCGCGCGTGATCCGCCAACAACATCGCAAAGCGACCAGCATCAAAATGATAGGCGTAATTCATCGGCCCCAGAAAATCTTTATCGCTGCTACGTTTCGGACCACGACTGGCATCGGCAATTCCCTTTTGCATCGTGACTGCTTGAGCAAAAGCGATATCTTTTCCCGCTAAACCATGCAGCCAATACGGCAGTAGTTCGGGCGTATCCGAACGTTGACTTGGTTGACTAAACGGGTGGAAATAATGATTCGCAGCTTTGGATTGATCGACGCCAGCAGGGCGTACCCAGTCGCGAAAGTGGATGCCTTGTTTGAAGGTGGCATGACATTCTTGAATAAAGCGTGCTTCGCTGATACCAATCGCAGCCAGCGTGCCACGTATGGAAGGAAAACTGCCTTCACCAACGCCGATGATGCCGATGTCGGGTGATTCGATTAAGCGGATTTTTATCCCTTTGTTGTCTTCTGTTGACAAAGTTTTCGCCAAAAAAGCTGCTGTTAGCCAGCCCGCAGTGCCACCACCGACTATCAGTATGTTTTTGCATGTTTGCATAGGAGATCTCCGTATTTAAATTTTTATAAATGCATATACCGCTTGAAATTTCTGTTGACATCGTTTTCCAGCAAAATGTATCATGAAAACGTTTTCACAGTAAATGAAATCGTTTTCACGACCAATTTAGATGTTAAAACCCTGTAAATAAAATAATTTCCTAATGGAGACACAATGAAAACCACCGTATTAAAAACGCAGCATCGGGCGATCTCACCCATACGATTTGCCGTGCTCGTATTCGTGGCAGGTAGTACTGCCGCCCAAGCGCAAAATGCGGCTACCGCCGATACACCTAAGCCTACTGCAGCTCAAGCCGCCGCAGCAGCAAATAATTCAGACAAAATCTTAGAAGTTTTGGTCACCGGTACCAAACGCACGACTTCTCTGCAACGTACCCCTGTTGCTATTACCGCCTTGAGTGCAGCCATGCTCGAAGATAACCATGTGCAGACTTTGCAAGACATCGTGAACCTGGTACCAGGATTTTCAGCGACGGCGCAGGGTGATCATGGCGTGATGACCATGACCTTGCGCGGCGTGGGTAATGACAGTGCAAAAACCGAATATGCTGATCCAGAAGTCGCGTCTTTTGTAGACGGCATTTATTCTCCGCGGCCGGAAGGCGCGACCGCTCTATTATTCGACTTAGAAGCAATCGAGGTATTACGTGGACCTCAAGGTACATTGTGGGGACGCAATGCAACGGTCGGTGCAGTGAATATGCAGACTGCCAAACCAGTTATTGGCAAATCTTTTGGCACGGTTGAAGGCGGAGCAGGTAGTTACAATCGTCTTGGTATGCGCGGCGCTTTCAATGTGCCTGTGAGTGATACGATGGCATTGCGTTTTGCCTTCGTCAACGAGCAGCATGATGGTTATGTCGACTATCAAACAATGCCGTCGATACCCTTGTCTAGCCAACGTGCTGCGTTCCTTGCCGAGGGCGGAAAATTGGCGGACTTTCAGCCTATCAACACCAACCTGTTTTTGACTGGTGGCATGAAGTACGGCGCACAAAAGCAAAGCGCGGTGCGCTTGTCGATGTTATGGAAACCCACTAGCACCAGCAAATGGGATTTGTCTTATGAGAAGTTTGCGGATCGTGGCGCATCAAATATGAATCTGATGCAGACGCCCCGCGCCGGACAAAAAATGTGGTCAGCTTTGATCGATACGGCACCAGGGATAAAACGTGATTCCGATGCGATTCGCAGTCGCTATGAAGCTGCATTAAGTGATGATGTTTCTTTAGCCTATATCGCTGGTTACGCTAAATTCAGCGGTTCCCAAACTTTTGATGGCGATGCGGGCGTGGTCGTGCCTACTAGCTTTGCGACCGGTGGTAGCCATCGTGAGCACAATACAAATTCATCCAATTACGTCAACTACAGCCATGAACTGGAAGTGCAATCGACGGGCAAAAAAGACGTTGATTGGTTGCTCGGTTTGTACTATGCGGCAGAGAACAATGACATCCGTTTTGATTTACCCATCATGAACGGTACGCAGCAAGGTACGGTCGGTTGGCAAGGTTCGTTTATTCAGCCAAAAGAAACTGTCGAATCTAAAGCTATTTTTGGTCAGGCAACTTGGAATCTGTCTGATAGCTTGCATTTAACTGGCGGCGCACGCTATACCAAAGATGATCGTGCCAATATCGGCGGTCGTGGTTATGGCTGGGCGAATTATCCAGCGACACCAGCAACGGTTGCGCAGATCCCTGTGAACCAAAATGTGAATCCATGGGATGCCAATTCTGGTTTTGGTCCTCCAGGTTTGAATGATGGTGTGTATTCGGGCAGTAAGCTGACAGGACTCGCTCGCGTCAGCTATGACATGGATAAAAATAATATGTGGTACGCCAGCGTTTCTACCGGTTACAAATCCGGTGGATTGCAAGATGGTGGTCGTACTTATGCACCAGAAACGCTGACGAACTATGAGATTGGTACTAAGCATACTTTGATGGATGGCGCGGTGAAAATCAGCAATGCGCTGTTTTATGAAAACTTCAAAGACTACCAATTCTCTGCACCGGTAACGAATCCTGACGGCAGCCGTACGCTGGCGACAACTAGTGCTGAAGGCGCCAAAATATCGGGATTTGAAACAGAAATTGCGGCGAAATTGAGCAAAGACGACAAGATACAAGTGTCTTTGGCTTACACACCAAAAGCGACTTTGGGCAAGCTTTTAGCCGGTTCTAATGACTATGTAATTCCGACTTGCGTTGCCGATAAAACGGTATCGAATTGTGTGGATGTCACTGGCGTCACCATGGCGCATACACCAAAGATTCAAATGCAGATTCAATATCAGCACACGATTCACTTGGGCAATGCGACTTTGACTCCCCGCATCAGTGTGCATTATGAATCTGAGAGTAATTTGAGTGTCTTCAGTGATTATTTTGGTGCACCGGATAAACAAGGTGCGTACTCACGTACAGACCTTGGTTTGCGTTATGAAGGTGATAAATTCTACATGGATTTCTTCGTTCGTAATGTAGGCAACGCCAATATTAAAACCAGCGCGCAAAACGGCAACACCGGCGGTATCTGGGTTGCTCAATACTTGCCACCACGTACCTTTGGTGTGAACGCCGGATTTAATTTCTAAGTTTAGCTGACGTTTTTTATTCAGCACTCTGTAGCGCCTTTTTATCGTATGTGGGGTGCAGCAGAGTGGCTGGATAAGTATTAATTTTTATTATCCGCGTCGCTAGCTGCACATCAATTTTAGAAAAGCACTTTTCCGGAATAGTTATTGATTCTGGAGGAGGGTTCACGAACTAATTGTGAATCAATCTCGAACTGAAAAGAATTTGATGGCGGTACTGCGTATGCAAGTATTTGGAAGTTGAATAATATTATGACCCATGCACCACACTTTCCTGCCGACTTCGCTTGGGGCGTTGCCACTAGTGCCTTTCAGATTGAAGGAGCGGCTCACGAAGACGGTAAAGGACCATCGATCTGGGACAAGTTTTGTGAAGATCCAACGAATATTAAAGATCAAAGTGATGGTCTGATCGCATGCGATCACTATCATCGCTATCGCGAAGATGTGGAGATTATTGCGTCTTTAGGACTGGACACATATCGTTTCTCTATGGCTTGGGCGCGCGTGCAGCCCGATGGGAAGGGTGCTTGGAATGAAGTTGGTTTCGCTTTTTATGAAAAATTAATCGACGCCTTACATGAAAAAAATATTGCCGCTCACCTGACTTTATATCATTGGGATTTGCCACAGGCCTTACAAGACGAAGGTGGCTGGTTAGCGCGGGATACGGCGTATCGTTTCGCTGAATATGCAAGAGAAGTGGCACGCCGCTTCGGGAATCGCGTAGCCAGCATTGCTACCCATAATGAACCTTGGTGTACCGCCAATCTAGGGCATGGAAATGCGCAATTTGCGCCAGGCATTGCCGATGCCAAAAGTGCGATTCAAGTATCACATCATTTATTATTGTCACACGGGCTAGCGATGACCGCTATGCGTGAGCTAGGGGTGTCGGCACAGTTGGGTATTGTTTTGAATCAGTGGACTGCCGATCCTGCGACCGACACGCAGGCGGATCGCGATATGGCAGAATTAGAATATGTGTGTTCTGTTCAGTGGTTTATGGACCCTAT
>CAUPNA010000158.1:0-9644 GCA_963512475.1 uncultured Undibacterium sp. | reverse complement strand
TGGGCTTGGGTCGCGCGCTAGGTGAGACCATGGCAATTACTTTTGTGATCGGGAACGCGCACAAATTGCATTGGTCGCTATTCGGTGGTGGTAACAGTATCGCCTCCAGTTTGGCAAATGAATTTGCGGAAGCAGAATCCGAATTGCACGTCGCCTCATTATTTTTACTAGGTTTGATTTTGTTTGTGATTACTTTTGTGGTGTTAGCATCAGCAAAGTTACTGTTGTTGAGCATGACAAGAAGAGAAGGTGTGAAATGACTATAGCCGCAAACAATGCAGCACCTACTACAGCACCTAATGCTGCACTCAATCCCGTCTACAAGTCGAGGTTGTTGAAACACAAGATCGGGATTTTCTTTTCGACTGTCGCGATGGCCTTGGGTATTTTTTTCTTGATGTGGATTTTAGCCACCTTAGTATATAAAGGTGTAGGTTCATTGAGCTGGGCCGTTTTCACACAAGCTACGCCGCCACCTGGTGAAGACGGTGGTGGTTTGGCCAATGCACTACTCGGTAGTTTAATGATGGTTGGTGTCGCGACCTTGATCAGTACGCCAATTGGGATTTTGGCGGGGATTTATCTCGCTGAATATGGTGAAAAAAATTGGTTCAGTGATGTGACTCGCTTCGTAACTGACATTATGTTATCCGCACCTTCTGTCGTGATTGGTCTGTTTGTGTATGCGATCTATGTCGCTCAGATTAATCATTTCTCTGGTTGGGCTGGCTCATTTGCTATTTCGCTCATTGCGATTCCGGTCGTGGTCAGAACCACTGACAATATGTTGGGACTAGTTCCGACGAGTCTGCGTGAAGCGGCATTTGCACTGGGTGCCCCGCGCTGGAAAGTCGCTCTGTTTATTCGTGTTAAAGCGGTCAAAGCAGGAATTTTGACTGGGGTACTGCTGGCTGTAGCCCGTATTTCAGGCGAAACTGCACCTTTACTTTTCACTGCATTGAACAACCAGTTTATCAATACCGATATGAATAAGCCGATGGCCAACTTGCCAGTCGTCATCTACAACTTCGCCATGAGCCCTTACGAAAATTGGCGCGGTTTAGCTTGGACAGGCGCTTTGTTGGTGACCTTTAGCGTATTGGCATTAAACATTCTGTCACGTACTGTATTCGCACAAAAAGTGCATAAATAATTTAGAGCCTAAGATCATGATTCCAATTACAAAACCAGTAGCAGTTGAGCCAAGCGCCTGTATCGAAACCAAGGGCTTGAATTTTTACTATGGAAGTAATCGCAGTCTGCAAGATGTGAATTTAAAAGTCTACGATAAAAAAGTGACTGCTTTTATCGGACCATCTGGCTGCGGTAAATCGACCTTGTTACGTACTTTTAATCGTATGTATGACCTTTATCCTGGTCAAAAAGCGGTCGGTGAAATTATCTACAACGGTCAAAATATTTTATTGCCAGGGCATGACATTAATTTGTTACGCGCTAAGGTCGGTATGGTGTTTCAAAAGCCAACGCCTTTCCCAATGTCGGTCTATGACAACATCGCCTTCGGTGTTCGCTTATACGAAAATCTTTCCAAAGGTGAGATGGATGAGCGCGTTGAATGGTCGTTGAAAAAAGCCGCATTATGGAATGAAGTTAAGGATAAATTAAGCACTAGTGGTCTGAGTTTGTCTGGTGGACAGCAACAACGTTTGTGTATTGCACGCGGCGTATCCGTGAAACCAGAAGTTTTGCTTTTGGATGAACCAACTTCAGCACTTGATCCGATTTCGACAGTCAAAATTGAAGAATTGATCAATGAGTTGAAAGAAGACTACACCATTGCCATCGTTACCCATAATATGCAGCAGGCGGCGCGTTGCTCTGACTTTACTGCGTATATGTATTTGGGTGAGTTGGTAGAGTTTGGTGAGACCGATAATATTTTTATGAACCCAGTGCGCAAAGAGACTCAAGACTATATTACCGGTCGATTTGGTTAATTTTTTTGGATCTTAAACCATGATCTGGCAACGAAAATTTGACACAGATTATCTATACGAATTCAGGAGTAAGTAATGACAGGCGAACATTCATCATCGCAGTATAACCACGACTTAGAAGCAATCCGTTCTCAGGTATTAACGATGGGCGGTCTCGTTGAGACGCATTTTCAAGATGCCATGACTTGCTATCGTACCGGCAATGAAGCACATGCAGCTATGGTCGTAAAATCCGACGAAGAAGTAAATCGCATGGAAGTGATGCTGGACGATATGTGCAGCCATTTGATCGTCAAACGCCAACCGACAGCAAACGATTTGCGCACTGTGATGGCGACAGGTAAAGTCATCACTGACCTGGAGCGTATAGGTGACGAGTCGACTAAGATTGCACGCATCGCTCAAACCATGTTGAGTAAGAATCGTAGTAATCCTATGTTTAGTGGTTACGGAACAGTACGTGCGTTAGCAAGTAATGTTGAACAGATGTTGCATCAATCTTTAGATGCGTTTGCTCGTCTGGATGACGCGAAAGCAGTACAGTTGATTGCCTTTGACGACACGATCGATAATGATTTTCGCTCTATTATGCGTAATCTCATTACCTTCATGATGGAAGATCCGAGCACGATTTCGACCGCATTGGATGCTTTATGGGTAGCAAAAGCGATAGAACGTATCGGTGATCATGCGAAGAATATTGCGGAATATACGATTTATATCGTGGAAGGACGCGACATCCGCCACTCTGATTATGTGGCGAATGAACTGAAAAATATCAATCATGAATAATCGTAAAGAAATAAAAAGATAATGTCAGCTGATAAAACAACGATATTGATAGTGGAAGATGAACCTGCCATTAGTGAATTAGTCAGTTTTACTTTGCGTGCGGCAGGATGGAATACCGTGGCAGTCGGTAATACAGCGCAAGCCTGGGATTTTTTACAGCACCGCACGCCACAATTGATTTTGTTGGATTGGATGTTGCCGGATCAGAGTGGTTTAAGACTTTTGTCTAGAATTCGCTCTGACCGAAATTTTAATGAAATGCCCGTGATCATGTTGACCGCCAAAAGTATGGAGGAAGACAAGATTTCTGGATTGGATCACGGTGCAGATGATTACATTACGAAGCCATTTTCGCCGCGTGAACTAACTGCGCGTATCAAGGCAATGCTGCGCCGTAAGAGCCCCGAGCACGCGCAAACTAGTTTAGAAATTGGTAAAGTTCATCTCGATCCAGTCAGTTGCACAGTGCGTATCGATGATAAGAAAATTGATATCGGTCATGCTGAATATAAGTTGTTGAAATTCTTTATGGCACATCCTGAGCGCGTCTTTTCACGCAGCCAATTGCTCGATAAAGTGTGGGGCGATCATGTCGTGATTGAGGAGCGCACGGTCGATGTTCATGTTTTGCGCTTGCGTAAAGTTTTAAAAGAAGCCGAAGGTTTGATCAAAACCATCCGTAGTGTTGGCTACATGCTCTCAGAAAAATAGCATTTGCATGATTCAAGAAATAAAAAGAAGCTCGAAGCGAAATAGAAAATTTTCTAGGTTCGCTTCGACCCCTTGATTTATCGTCTATAGTATCTTCATCGCTAGCATCTTCGTTATCCGACTCTTCCATTTTTACTCACACTCAAGTTAACAATGCACCCACATTTGGTTTTTTGGATTTCTGCCGCATTACGTATCGCGATTGTGCTTGGCGCCGCGGCGACGTGTGGCTATTTTTGGGGCTCTATCACAGGGCTGATACTAGCTTTGCTAGGCATGGTTACGCTGATCGTGGTGCAGTTGCAGTACTTGTTGAATTTGTCCGATTGGCTGGACAACCCCAATAGCGCGCGTTTACCCGATGGTTGGGGAGCCTGGACAGAAATTTTTTCCCGTCTTTATAAATTGCGACGCGGCGATGAAAAAAATCAAACTGAATTAGCAGAATGGTTAGCTCGCTTTCGCCAGGCGATGACCTTATTGCCAGATGGTGTGGTGATTATGGATGATGTGATGTTCTTGGAATGGTGTAATCCGATTGCTGAGCGTGACCTGGGATTGGATCTGAAACGCGACAAGGGTATGCGCGTGACGAATCTGGTGCGTGCGCCGGAATTTATCGATTATATTATTTTGGGACGTTACGATACGCCGTTGGTGTTAGCGCTGCGAGATAGAAAACTCATCGTTCATGTAATTCCATTTGAAAACAGACGACAAATTTTAGTTACCCACGATATTACGGAGTCGGTGCGTATTGATATGATGCGCCGTGATTTTATTGCGAATGCTTCACACGAATTGCGCACACCTTTAACTGTCATTAATGGCTTCTTGGAGATCGCGTCCATGCAGCCGGATTTGGAAGTGTCGATACGTTCTTCGCATGTCAAATTAATGGTAGAGCAGGGCGAACGTATGCAGCGTTTGGTTGAAGATATGTTGACCCTGAGCCGTCTTGAATCTACCGAGTTTCAGGTGCGTTCTGAGCGCATCGACATGGGGATCATGCTGCGTCATATTTTGCAAGAGGCGCAAGCTTTATCCTCCGGTAAACATCATATTACTTTGGAGCTTGATGGCCCAGATATCTCGGGTAGCAGCGATGAGATTCGCAGCGCCGTCAGTAATTTGGTCACCAATGCAGTGCGTTATACGCCAGAGCACGGCGAAATAAAAATGATTTGGAAGAATGCGACATTAGGGCCAAAGTTAATCGTGCAAGACAATGGGATTGGGATTAATCAAGAACATATTTCGCGTTTAACTGAACGCTTTTACCGAGTCGATAAAAGTCGTTCACGTGAGACGCAAGGCACGGGACTTGGACTGGCCATTGTCAAACACGTATTGCTACGCCATGACGCACAATTACTGATCGAATCGAGCCTAGGAGTGGGTAGTAAATTCTGCGTGCAGTTTCCTAAAACGCTGATTGCTAGTGCCACTACTTAGCAGAATTCTTTTGCCCTCACAAAGCCCATTGGGCAAAGACACAAATTGTAGAAGTGTGACGTGCTGACTTGGCGATAGCCTAAAGCTGTCACTAATTTGTCTTTCAAATGTCTATAAAGTTCTTACTTTATCTCTTAACTTAAACCCAAATTTCAGCAAAATTGCAATCTGCGCCGATTTGCCTGCTTTTACTTACAGAATTGATTGAAGTCAGTATCTAGCCCTTATACAATCATGGGCAAGGAGAATGGCTATGTATCGAGTAATGTTGGTAGAAGATGATGAGCGCTTGGCGGCGTTGGTGACAGAATATTTGCAGGCTTATGAATTTTCTGTTGATCTGGTGACGCGTGGCGATCTCGCGTTGGCGCATTTCAAGGCGACTTCACCTGAATTGGTGGTGTTAGATTTAATGCTGCCGGGGATGGACGGGATGGTCGTGTCGCGACAAATTCGCGAAGTCAGCAAAGTCCCGATTCTTATTTTAACTGCACGCGAGGATTCCTATGATGAGGTTTCAGCATTAGAACAAGGTGCTGATGATTTCGTCAGCAAGCCGGTACAACCGCGCATCCTGTTAGCACGCTTGCGCGCTTTAGTTCGGCGCATTCCCGATCGTAATGCTGCAAGCAACGATGTGGATCAAGATGCTTTGCAGTTTGGTGCTTTACATATTTCCCGTAGTGACCGAGTCGTGTTGTGGAAGCAGCAGGTTGTTGACTTATCGAATACGGAATTTAAGCTCTTGATGGTCTTGGTTGAAGCGCCGGGCAAGGTGTTATCGCGCGATGATATTTTGAAAAAAATGCGTGGTATTGAGTTCGATGGTTTAGACCGTAGTATCGATAATCTGATCTCGCGTTTGCGTCGTCGTTTTGATGATCAAAATTCCGAGAAAATCAAAACGGTGTGGGGTGAGGGTTATTTGTTTTCGCCGTCTGCTTGGGAGACATAAGGCAGCACAAGAAATCGTGGGCGAGCTGCCTCGTTCGCGAGCCTTGTGCTACTCAATTAAGGCGATCATGCCGAGTGGACTGGTTCGTGTGAAAAGGTGGCCTTTTTCTGGATGCTGGGCAAATAGGAAGTTGAGCGCTTTGACGTTATTGATGCCGTCTGCCCATAATGAACTATTGTCGCTCAGGCTAAGAATCTGCGAGCTGGTGTTGGGGAGTTTTAATTCAACCTGTGCGGCAAAATCTTTCTTCGCAAATCCTAAGCGAATACCAATACATTTCTTCGTTTTCATAGATGTAGGGTCGATATAGTTCTGGTAAGCGAGCGCCTGTTCACAGGCCGCGCGTAACTCATTGATCTCGTAAATGCCATCGGCGCGCAAGCTGAGGCTAGTGCGAAAGTGAAAACTCGCTTGTCCAGATTTTTGATTCAATACCAATTCCGCGTTTTCATCATATGCCGCTTTTAATAAGGGCAGTGCAGTGCGCCCTAGTGGATCTAGCGGTAAGTTCAGATGTATTGTTTTTCCTAAAATATGCAGGCCATAATTTTCCATAGAACTATTTTTGTCTTTGGGAACCACTTGTAACTGAAATTGAATCAAGTTTTTCGCTTTACCAAATTTTTCAAACCATCACATCGATTTATAGGCATCACGATAGCTGGTCCATTCTACGTCCCGCGCCCGTGGCAGTTGCTCACTAGTTTGAGCAACCGCGGGGCTTGGGCTAAGCAGAAGACATGCGAGCGAGCACGCTAGTAAGCCGGTAAGTGCATAGGTACACGCACTAAGTAGGGCTGGAGCAGAAGCAGCAAGTGATGAGAACTGGCGATTCACGATTCGGGTGTTTCTTTAATTTCTATAGGTTTATGGGGAAACGAAAATCAAAAACGGTAAGCTAATGCGCTAGATACTGTGAAATTGGTGCGTCGCTCAACTAGGGGGCTGTCGCTGGCGCTACCGACTAATTGCCCCAGTTGTATTTTTGAAGTAAGTAACCAAGAGGAACTGAAGTTCCAATTCCAATTTGCATCAAGGTGTATATCTTTGACTCCCGCTTTAGCTTGAAAACGACGAATTAACGTGCGTCGTGCTTCAGCATCACTGATGCCAAAATAACTCTGTGCGTAGGCTTGATTGATGACATTGAGCCCGATGCCGAGTGTTACGCGGTGGTGAGCTGGTAGATCTGGAAAGCTGTAACGCAGGTCACTACTCAGTCGCAGGCCGTTTTTGTCATTGCCTGCACCGAACACGATGACGTTGGTCTGGCGCAGGTTTTCAGTGAGCGGATAGTGGTAAAAAGCACCGACCAAAAGCCGCGCTTGAATATCATCCAATCCGACTAATTTGTTACTTGTTTTTGTGGTGTCGGACTCTGGTCCAATAAAGCCGCCTTGCAGAATGCCAGGTGGATCTATGCCATTTGATAAGCCTGAAGCGGAGCGACTTGGCTCCAACATAATAAGTGGGCCGAAATCTTGTCGCGGCTGTTGAGATAAATGCCAGCCCGCGCTCATACCAGAAATAAAAGCCCCATTGCTCCATTGCACCTGCATGACGGGCACGACAGCTCGTTTGAATTTTGTTGCACCTTCATAACTTGGGCGTAACACCGCACCCAGACCCACGTACATATCATAGCTGCCATCTGGCATCAGATTTTGTGTTGGTGTCTGCGCGCGTACCACATTGCTCAACGCTAGGCCAAATAGGATAAAGGTAAACAGTTTCTTCATTATTGATTCTCTCGATTGCTTAAATGTCGCTTGCTTGTAATGCCTTGCGCAGGTCGCCATTTTACAATCGAGGAATAGGTAAGAGTTCGCAGAGATAAAAAAACTACAGATAAACAGAAATACTTTGAAATTCAACTGCTTCGTCGCTACGTGGAATTTCTATTAATAGGTAAGGTGTCGAAAGTATCAAAATACATGGCGTAGTCGGACCAGGATTGCGATCGCGATGCGTGAGCTGAGTTTTGCCCGCTGCGCGCCATACCGTGACATCTTCGATGGCATAGCAACCCGTTGGGCGCGATCCCATGAATAAACCAACGATCATACTTTTGCTGAAGTCGACGTTGGGTAAACTGGCGTTGCTCTTATTGTGTTCTTGCCACAATCCCATCCAGCCTGCTTGGTCTTTGACTACGACATTGCGCTTACTGGTTACGCCAGAATTGGCGCCTTGATCTATTACCTTATGGCTTATCCGTGCTGCACTGACATTATTAAATTCGACGGGTAAATCGATTTTCGCTAGTTCAACCATATTCATCGGCGTACTAGCAGTTTTGCTCTCAGGATCGCAACTGGCGATGGCGATTCTTTCTTCTTCAACATAATCTGCGGTCAATTTTTGACCGTTCGAGCTGACTTTAAGAATTTGGGTGATGCTGCAATTATTCGAGGTTTTAAAAAAAGTACCCAGCGTCATACGTGATTGAAAATCGGTGCCTCCAAACATGGTAGGTGCTTTGACACCTGACAGTTCCCAAAATTTATTCCAAGCTGGGAGGTCTTTAATCACAATATTAGTGGGGGCAACACCACGGTAGAACGGTGCCATTAATGCGCTCACTGGAATTGCGACGCTGGCGCCCCCTGGCACCACTATTTGTTGCACTTGATGCTGACTACCTAAACCGAGATCGGCTTTATCGAGATTGCGCAACATGGTTTTGAATAGACTTTCACTGCTTGTGTCACTGCAAGTTAAACGCGGCCCGGCGATACTGTCTGCGTTGCTGCATAAAATAGTTTGTGGTGTCGCGCCATACAAGGTTTGGCTGTAGGCTGCGTCAGCACAGCTGCCAGCTTTATCCCAAAAAACTTGCTTCTGATCAATCACGAACAGGCGATTCTTGATATTGGCGCAACTGGCATCCTTCGCTAAATTGATAAAGTCACTAGTGACGATCGGTGCTGGGTTTTTGACGATATCTTTTTCCGTTTTGTTGTCGCCACCTCCGCAAGCACTGAGTATGACCGTGCTTATAAGTAGCGGGGCGGTCAGCGTATTTGTTAGATTTAGTCTCATTTTATTTTTCTTTCGTTTGAAGCAATGCTTGTCGCTTTTTTTAAATAAGGTACATGTTTGAAAGATGCCCGTGAGTTCATGAGCAGATGCTGAATCTTAGTGAATTACTTGCTTTGATTCCTCCTGAAAGTGACGCGAATTTGTCGTCAATTTGTATAGAACTTAAATTTGTTGTGCAAATGTTTATTAGAAATTATTTTTTTATGCGTCATTTTTTGTTGCGGAGTCCAACTATCTTATAAAATAGGCAGCGAGGAGAATTTAATGCCGCCTATTTATCTGTGTTTACTTCAATCTATATCGCCAGTGCAATCTGCTTGGATTGGTCGGTGATTTCGCTATGAATCACCTATTTCTGCGATTTCTCGGTCCTGTATTACTGTCTATCGCGGTCGCGACTGCGATGGTATATGCGGTCGTGACTTGGACTTTTGGTGATCCAATTGAGCAGAGCGCCTTACGTCAGGCTGCACCTCAGATTTTTTTGATCGAGCAATACATAGACAAAGCGGCCAGCGATGAATGGCTCTCACGTCTGAATAAAGTACGTGAAGTATCGCAAGTGAAGTTTGAACTGATTCCCTTAAATCAAGCCTTAGACAAACTTACGCAGCGCCAGCGTCAGGAACTCTCTGCTGGCAAGATCGTGATGGATGCGGCTAATAGAGCACTTTATCGTCGGGTTGATTTAAATGGCGAACGTTATATCGGTAGTGAAGACGATGTTTTGC
>CAUPNA010000157.1:0-9649 GCA_963512475.1 uncultured Undibacterium sp. | reverse complement strand
TTGACAGGTTTTGCCAGCATCATTGTTTTCGCGACGTTATAGACCATCAACAACATGCCACTAAAATACAAAACACCACCAGCCAAACGAATAACATAGTAGGGATACGTTGCCTTAACAGATTCCACGAAGGTATAAGTTAAAGTCCCGTCTTCGTTCACTGCACGCCACATCAAACCTTGCATTACACCTGCAATCCACATCGCAGCGATATACAGAACAATACCAATCGTCGCAATCCAGAAATGCATTTCGATCAGGCGTTTGCTGTACATTTCTGTCTGACCAAACAAACGTGGCACCAGATAGTACAAACTACCGATTGAGATGAAACCAACCCAACCCAAAGCGCCCGAATGTACGTGTCCGACGGTCCAATCTGTGTAATGCGACAAGGCATTCACTGTTTTAATCGCCATCATCGGACCTTCGAAAGTCGACATACCGTAGAACGACAAAGAAACGATCAAGAAACGTAAGATAGGGTCAGAACGCAATTTGCTCCAAGCGCCAGATAAGGTCATCACACCGTTGACCATACCACCCCAAGATGGTGCTAGCAAAATCAAGGAGAACAACATACCAATTGATTGAGCCCAATCAGGCAAAGCGGTGTAGTGCAAATGATGCGGACCCGCCCACATATAAGTAAAGATCAGCGCCCAGAAGTGGACGATAGACAAACGATAGGAATACACAGGGCGACCGATTTGTTTAGGCACGAAGTAGTACATCATGCCGAGGAAACCTGCAGTCAGGAAGAATCCGACTGCGTTATGCCCGTACCACCATTGCACCATCGCATCTTGCACACCTGAATAGGCGGAATAAGATTTCATAAACGACACTGGCATAGCCGCACTGTTGACGATATGTAAAACCGCTACCGCAACAATGAACGCACCGTAGAACCAGTTCGCAACGTAGATGTGTTCTACTTTACGTTTGACGATAGTGCCAAAAAACACCACGGCGTACGATACCCAAACCAAAGCGATAAGAATATCAATCGGCCATTCTAATTCAGCATATTCTTTACCTTGAGTAAATCCCAGAGGCAAACTGATAGCCGCAGCAACAATCACGAGTTGCCAGCCCCAAAATACAAATTCAATCAACGGGCCACCGAATAAGCGCACGTTGCAAGTACGCTGTACAACATAGAACGAAGTAGCAAATAGAGCACAGCCGCCAAAAGCAAAAATGACTGCATTGGTATGCAAAGGACGCAATCGCCCATAGCTCAACCAAGAAATCCCGGATAAAAATTCTGGCCAGGCAAGTTGAGTTGCGATCAGCACGCCTACCAGCATGCCGACCACACCCCAAACCACTGCCATGACAGAAAATTGGCGAACAACTCGATAGTTGTAGGTATTTTCAGTGTTTATAGTCATGATCTCACTCGGTTAAAGAATACAGTTGCAGGATAACAATCGTTCCACAGAGCTACATTGATTCAGATCAAATATAACTTGTATTGCAATGCAACTTTTTATCCGAATAGTGAACTTCCCCAAAATACCGAGAAAAACTCAACATATCTCAAAATTTTAAACAAAAAAAAGACAGTCCGAAGACTGTCTTTTTCATAAACCTGCTGTACCCCATGCGAGGTATTTAGCGCAATATCATGCAAGCTATTTTACATAGACTTATTGCGCCGCATTCAGATTTGATTTTGATTCCAAGGCTGCGCGATTAACGGTGACCTTCGCTTTTTGCTTCAAAGCCTCAACGTAACTATAAACTTCTTGTTGTGCCACAGAACCTTCTATTTGCTTGGCCTCTGACAAACGACGAGCAGGATCTGGTGTTCCTTGTGTCACTTTAGAGATACGATATACCTCATAACCTTGTCCTGCCACTTCCACGCCCACGAACGCTGGCAATTTTTGCACATCTGCTTTCACCACAGCCAAAAATGCCTCATTGCTCAATTCTGGTTTTTTCAAGCGAGATACTGTTTTTGTTTCGGCAAATCCGCTTGCATTATCTGCTGCCTTTAAGACCAGCAATTTGGCCTCTCCAGCCTTCTTCGCTAAGGCTAAGGATTCAGTTTGCACAATCTTAGCCTGAATAACTGCTTTTACTTCATCAAAAGGACGCTTGCTCGCTGGCTTATATTCAACTATACGGCCTGACACCAAAGTATTAGGTGCGATTTCAGTCGCTTCCGTATTGTGTTTTTTCTTTAAAGAATCTTCAGAAAAAATCGCCTTCAAAAACTTAGGATTATTTGCAATCAGGGTTGCAGGAGCACCTGGCATACTTTGACGCTGCAAATTACTTACCTGCTCAATTTTCAATTTCAATTTTTCTGCGATTGGCTTCAAACTGTCCGGCTGTTCGTATGCCATATTCGTGAAAGTTTCGGAAGCTTCAGCATAAGCTTTAGCGGCTTTCTGCTTTTTGATATCTGCAACTAACTGCGCTTTCACTTCATCCAAAGGCTTAATCGCTACTGGCTTAACTGCAGTCAATTGGATAATGTGGATGCCATACTCACTTTGCACCAAATCACTGATCTCACCTTGTTTCAACTTGAATGCGACTTCGTCAAACGCCTTCACCATTGCGCCACGAGCGAAATAGTCGAGATCACCACCACGTTCAGCAGAACCTAAATCCTGTGAATTCTCTTTCGCCAACTTAGCAAATTGATCGGGACTCTTACGCACTTGTGCCAACAAGGCTGCAGCTTTCTCTTTTACACCCTTAATTTCATCCGCACTCGCGTCTTTTTTCAAGTTCAATAAAATATGGCTGGCACGGCGTTGTTCATCAGTTGTGTAGTTCTTTTTGTTTTGTTCATAATGTGCGAGCACGTCTGCATCAGCGACTGTGATCTGCTCCGCCAAAGCCTCATTACTCAATACTACATACTCTGCATTAACCAATTCTGGAATCTCAAATTGCGCCGTATTTTTATCGTAATAAGCACGCAAAATAGCATCAGTGATTTTTACATCAGCTACGTAGTCTTTTGCTTTGAAAGTCAAAGACTGAACTTCGCGCTCTTGCTCAGAGATCATCGCGATACGCTCAGCGACCGTTTTTGAAGTAATCGCAGAATTTTGCACAGAATTAACTAACTGCTGCAACGCCAGATCTTGGCGCAAGCTTGCTTCATACGTTGCAGGTGTCATACCTTGCATCGCTAATAAACTCTTATAGCGTTCAGTATCAAACGTGTTATCTGGCTTCTTTAAGCCTGGCGTTTCGAGAATATTTTGTTGCAATGACTGATCAGTGATCGTCAGTTTGTTTTTTACTGTTTCGACGCTCATCGCTTTACGCGCAATCAGATCGTCCAAAATACCTTGACGCGCTTCCGGCGTATTGAGCATCTGCGCATCAAATTCGGGACCATAAGCCTGCTTCAAACGATCTAATTGACTACGCATAGCCTGATCAAATTCTTGCTGGCTAATTGCTTGACCTGCGACCGTTGCAACCGAGATATTGACATCGCGCTGCGTGAAACTTTCAATGCCAAAAAAAGCAAATGAAGGGAAAATAATCACCAAGAGCACGCCTTGCATGATGCGTTTATGGGTACGAATATACTCAAACATGATTGACCAATCAATTCGAAAATTTGCGACAAAAATAAATATAAAAAAAGGCGAACATAGGTTCGCCTTTTAGATGTTGGCGGAGCGGACGGGGCTCGAACCCGCGACCCCCGGCGTGACAGGCCGGTATTCTAACCAACTGAACTACCACTCCAATTTCCTGCTATTGCTGATATCTGGTGGGCGCTGAGAGGCTCGAACTCCCGACCTAAGCCTTGTAAGGGCTCCGCTCTACCAACTGAGCTAAGCGCCCCATTCATCAACAACATTGCGATTTGATTCCTCAAATCGCGAAGAGCATTAGTTTACCGCATCTTTCAAAGCTTTGCCAGGCTTAAATTTAGGAACCTTAGCAGACTTAATCTTGATTGCTTCACCTGTACGTGGATTGCGACCAGTACGTGCAGCACGTTTACCGACAGAGAAAGTACCAAAACCCACAAGCGTTACTGTACCGTTCTTTTTCAATGTTGTTTTAACCGCAGCAATCACTGCATCCAATGCACGTCCTGACGCAGCCTTAGACAAATCAGCAGATTTAGCAATATGGTCGATCAATTCAGTTTTATTCACTTATGGTCCCCTCACAAAAAAATTAACACAACGATGATGTTTTTGGCTTAAAACCAAGACTGTGCAAGCTCTACGGTCTAGCGCAAAATTTGCATCCGGTATTAGATCAAGGCGATCAGCATCGTGTCAAGCGCTTTGAATGTTTTTTGAAGTGCGGCTGCAAAAAATACTGAAAACACTTGCGCATTCGCGCAATTTCAAGGCGTGCAGGCATTTATCGTCCAGTCAGCACAGGTTCATTTTCTTCTCATTAAGAAAATTTCCACTGCTGCTATGCACAAATCCAAATGACCTGATGATGCATGGTTTTGTTATCGACTTTATGCCCCCAAATTGATTGGACATGACCCAACAGATCTGGACTTATCAAAACCAAAAATCACTTTCCGGATACATGGGTTTAAAAAAATCGCATATAGTTGAGCCCCTTAACGCAAAACATAGACGGTTGATACTCATGATGAAATTTGATGTAGCCATAGTTGGAAGTGGTTTAGCAGGTTTATCGGTTGCACTTCATTTAGCACAAACACATAAAGTTGCCATCATCTCTAAACGGACTCTTCTGGACGGTGCCAGCAACTGGGCGCAAGGCGGTATCGCTGCAGTGCTTGACTCACATGACAGTCACGAGCAACACATTGCCGACACTATCGTTGCGGGTGCCGGGCTCTGTGATGAAAGTGCCACCCGTACCATCATTGAGCAAGGACGAGCAGCGATCGACTGGCTGATCGAGCAAGGCGTTCCCTTCACTAAAGATCAAGATGCGGAATTAGGATTTCACTTGACCCGTGAAGGCGGGCATAGCCAGCGTCGCATTATTCACGCCGCAGATGCAACCGGCCACGCAGTGCAAGTCACGCTAGAGCAATTGGTACGTAATCATCCCAATATCAGTTTATTTGAACATCATTATGCGATTGACGTGATCACTTCGAGTAAAGTCGGCGACACCTCATCTACACCTCATTGCTTGGGCTTATATGTACAAGATGTGAAGTCAGGTGCTGTGCATACAGTCGGCGCGCAACACACTGTAATGGCAACGGGAGGTGCGGGCAAAGTCTATCTCTATACGACTAATCCTGATACCGCAACCGGCGATGGAATCGCTATGGCATGGCGCGCAGGATGTCGTGTTGCCAATATGGAGTTCATCCAATTCCACCCCACATGTTTATATCACCCTTATGCCAAGTCCTTTTTAATTACGGAAGCTGTTCGTGGTGAAGGTGGCATTTTAAAACTTCCTCCGGAAGCAGGCTCTGCGGCAGGCACACGCTTTATGCTAACTCATGACGAACGCGCTGAATTAGCGCCACGCGACGTAGTGGCTAGGGCAATTGACTTCGAGATGAAAAAACGCGGGCTCGATTATGTGGAGCTAGACATCAGTCACCAACCACCAGAATTTTTAAAAGAACATTTTCCCACTATTTACGCGCGCTGTTTAGAGCTGGGCATAGACATTACCAAGCAGGCGATTCCTGTAGTGCCTGCCGTCCACTTCACTTGCGGTGGCGTAGTCACAGACACTTTAGGTAGGACTGATATTCCGGGTTTATACGCAGTAGGTGAAACTGCTTACACGGGTCTGCACGGAGCGAATCGCCTTGCGAGCAATTCTTTATTGGAATGTTTAGTCGTTGGCAAAGCAGCAGCGCAGCATATCGCAGCTCAAAATTTGATGGAAATTCCAGATTTACCTGCGTGGGATGAAAGTCGTGTCTCAGATGCCGATGAAGAAGTCGTGATCGCTCATAACTGGGATGAATTACGTCGTTTCATGTGGAATTATGTCGGCATCGTGCGCACGACCAAACGCTTAGAACGCGCCAAGCATAGAATCAAATTGCTGAAAGAAGAAATCGACGAATACTATGCCAATTTCCGTATCTCTAACAATTTATTAGAGCTACGCAATCTAGTTGAAGTAGCGTCGCTTATCGTCAACAGTGCGTTATCACGCCGTGAAAGCCGAGGTCTGCATTTCAGCCGTGACTATCCAGATACCATGCCGAAAGCCCTAGCTACAGTACTGTCACCAAAACAAAAAATTAAACCGCAAAAAAAGTAAATTCGGAAATTGGGTTACCGATAAAGATTAAACAAGCGCACCGAAGATACACTTTAGTTTCAGATTGAGGTCATAAAATAAGTGACCTGAATCTGCTTGCTTATCCTGTATTCAATCTTCATTTTTCAATCGACCAAACCATCAACGTCACGAATTTTATTTAATGCCTCATCGATACGATCAACCGCGATAATTTGCAATCCTTCGATTTTTTGTTTAGGCGCATTCGACTTAGGAATCATCGCTACCGAAAAGCCGAGTTTAGCAGCTTCGCGCAAGCGCTCTTGACCGCGTGGCGCGGGACGAATCTCCCCTGCCAACCCTACCTCGCCAAATACGACAAGCCCGCGCGGCAAGGGCTTATTTCGCATCGAGGAATTAATCGCCAATAACACAGCCAAATCTGCTGCTGGCTCTGTAATTTTTACACCGCCTACTGCATTAATAAAAACATCTTGATCAAAGGCAGCAACACCAGCGTGCCTATGCAATACCGCCAACAACATCGCCAGACGATTTTGCTCAAGACCAACCGACAAGCGCTTGGCATTCGGCGCGTGCGAAGTATCCACCAAAGCTTGGATTTCCACTAATAAGGGGCGTGTTCCTTCTTGCGTCACCATTACGCAAGAACCCGCCACTTGGGTATCGTGCTGTGATAAAAACAATGCGGAGGGATTAGACACCCCCTTCAAGCCACGCTCCGTCATGGCAAATACGCCCAACTCATTCACTGCACCAAAACGATTCTTAATCGCCCGCACCAAACGAAAACTAGAGTGTGTATCACCTTCAAAATACAGAACCGTATCAACAATATGCTCTAACACGCGCGGCCCTGCTAACGCGCCCTCTTTCGTTACATGCCCGACCAATATCATCGTGATGTTCATCATTTTGGCGACTCGAGTCAATTGCGCCGCACATTCGCGTACCTGAGCGACCGACCCTGGAGCCGAAGTCAGTGCATCAGAGTAGATAGTTTGTATAGAATCGATCACGACCACCTGGGGCTTATGCTCTGCCAAGGTATTCAGAATTTTTTCCAGTTGAATTTCCGCCTGCAACGATAATCCGCCAGCCTCAACCATTAAGCGCTTTGCCCGCAAAGCGATCTGCGCACCTGACTCCTCACCACTGACGTACAAGACTTTCTTTATCTTGTTTAGGTTTGATAAGGCCTGCAACAACAAAGTTGACTTACCGATTCCCGGATCACCACCGATCAATACAACTCCACCGGGAACCAAGCCACCGCCTAAAACCCGGTCAAACTCTTCAATGCCAGTCCCAAAACGTGGAATGTCTTGCGCATCGATATCTGCCAGATTCAATATCGGTGCAGTTTGTGCGATTCCTTGATATTTGGTATTTGAGAATCGATTTCCGGCTTCTTCCACGATAGTTTCAACCAGGGTATTCCACTGCTGACATGAAGGACACTGCCCCGCCCATTTACTTTGCACGCCACCACATTCGGTACAGGTGTAATTAGTTTTTTGTTTAGCCATATTGAACGCAATCGATATGAAGTTTTGTGAGAAGCGAGGAGAACACTGATATTTTACCCAGTATTACTTAGCATGCTTGCGCTATTTCAAAGAATTATTCGATGTTTGATGCGATATTTCATGGTATAAAGCTTGCCTGCTCGATAAAGCATATCGTGCATGTGACTAGATAAAGGTGCACGGATCGAATGAAACGCGGTTTTTACACAATTATGGCAGCGCAGTTTTTTTCTTCGCTCGCCGATAACGCGCTGCTTATTGCAGCGATGGCGCTTTTAGTATCTATGCATGAACCAGCTTGGATGACTCCTTTACTCAAGTGGAGCTTCGCGCTGTCATACGTTGTACTTGCTGCTTTTGTTGGCGCATTTGCTGATTCACGCCCCAAAGGTAAAGTCATGTTCATCACCAATTTGATCAAAGTTGGTGGCTGCGGACTGATGTTTTTCGATGTTCATCCTGTCATCGCATACGGTGTCGTTGGATTCGGTGCCGCAGCTTATTCTCCAGCGAAATATGGCATCCTGACCGAATTATTACCTCCTGAAAAATTAGTGGCAGCGAACGGCTGGATTGAGGGCTTAACGATCAGTTCAATTATCTTGGGTGTACTCTTAGGTGGCAAACTAATTGATCCACAAATCTCTGACAAACTATTGTCATTCGATCTCCCTCTTATTGATTTTGGCATAGATAGCACCAATGAATCAGCGCTTTGTGTCATTACAGCTTGCTACCTCATTGCCGCCATATTCAATCGCTACATTCCAGATACTGGCGCAAAATATCGCAAACAAGAATCCAATCCAATTTGTCTATTGCGTGATTTTGCTCATTGCTCCGCAAAACTGTGGAAAGATAAACTGGGTCAAATCTCACTCTCAGTCACAACTCTGTTTTGGGGAGCAGGAGCAACCCTGCAGTTACTGGTTCTGGAGTGGGCCAGAGTCAATTTGAATATGCCTTTAAACAAAGGGACTGAGTTGCAAGGCGTATTCGCACTGGGCATCGCATTAGGCGCACTTTTTGCGGCTCGTATTATCCCGCTGAAAAAATCACTCTCGGTTATGCCACTTGGGGTTGTCATGGGACTCGTGGTGACATTGATGATTTTTGTAAAATCAGTTTGGCTAGCCTACCCCCTCCTAATTTTTATAGGCGGTTTAGCGGGCTTCTTTGTGGTTCCTATGAACGCACTGCTGCAACATCGAGGCCATGTGTTAATGAGCGCTGGACATTCTATCGCAGTACAAAATTTTAACGAGAACTTATCGATCCTCGTCATACTTGCGCTCTATAGTTTCATGGTATCGATGGCAATACACACGAGTATCATTATCGTGATCTTCGGCCTCTTTGTAGCATCGACCATGTATGTCGTTATGTTAAAACACAAAGCCAACCAAAAAATATTTGATTCAGTCGCGCAGATTGGTGAACAAAAACACGAGTAGATTCAAAATACGCATCAAGTAGAAACAGAGGGAATAATTTCCCTCTTTCATTTACATCAGACCCTAGCGTTTCAGTCTGTGATTTCAGTTAATAACGGGATCAAGGCAACACTTGGGTAGCACGTGATCCCCAATCATTCGGCACCACCATACCGCGACAAAATTCTTGCATCAGACTAGTGTTTTTTTTCATAATTGCCACCATCACCGGGGTGCTATCCGCTAGAAAATGCCGGTGCAACGCCTCAAGTATCATCGACCTATCCATCACTTCGTCTGGAGCAACTTGAGCAGGCGCCAACCATTGCAGCCGATCTAATTTCAATGCATATGGTATAGCTAGCTTTTCAAATTCATCTATCGTCCACCAAAACCCCATACAATGATTCGCTGCGATGCCAGCGACCGACATCAAGCTATGATCAGAACTGTGATAGAACAGCCAGCCTTTGA
>CAUPNA010000156.1:0-9665 GCA_963512475.1 uncultured Undibacterium sp. | reverse complement strand
GGATGCACGTACGTCTCGGTCCAAATCGCGTCGGTCCCGCCGGTTTGCTGCAACCAATTGCCGACGCCTTAAAGTTACTGCTTAAAGAAATCATTATCCCGGCAAAAGCAAACAAAGTTTTGTTCGTGATCGCGCCGATTATGACAATCATGCCAGCCTTGGCTGCTTGGTCGGTTATTCCTTTTGGGCCTGAAATCGTTCTGGCTAATGTTAATGCTGGTTTGTTATTCATCATGGCAATTACGTCGATGGAAGTCTACGGCGTCATCATCGCGGGTTGGGCATCTAATTCTAAGTACGCATTCTTAGGTGCGATGCGTGCCTCCGCTCAGATGGTTTCTTACGAAATCGCGATGGGTTTTGTGTTAGTGATCGTGCTGATGGTTTCCGGTAGTTTGAATTTGTCGGAGGTCGTCAACGGCCAGATGAAAGGTTACTTCGCTGATCATGGCTGGAATTTCTTATCTTGGAACTGGTTGCCGTTGCTGCCGATGTTCGTGATTTATGTGATTTCTGGTATCGCTGAAACTAATCGTCATCCATTTGACGTGGTTGAAGGCGAATCTGAGATCGTTGCGGGCCATATGGTTGAATATTCAGGTATGTCCTTCGCCATGTTTTTCTTGGCCGAATACGCCAACATGATTTTGATTTCTGCATTAGCGTCATTGATGTTCTTGGGTGGGTGGAATTCACCAATAGGACACGAAGTTCCTGTCTTGGGTCTATTGGCCTATTTGCCAGGCTGGATTTGGTTAGGCTTGAAAACTTTTGTTGTGGTGTCGATGTTCATTTGGGCACGTGCTTCTTTCCCGCGCTATCGTTACGATCAAATTATGCGTTTAGGTTGGAAAGTGTTTATTCCTTTGACCTTGGTTTATTTGGTGTTCGTTGCGGCATGGATGCAAACCTCCTGGAATATTTGGAAGTAATCAGCTAAAGAAAAATGGAAGCAAATAATGGAAGCAATTAAGGATTTTTTTGGCAGCTTAATGCTGCGCGAGTTGATCAAAGGCTTGGCCTTGACTGGTCGCTACATGTTTGCGCGCAAGATTACGGTGCAATTCCCAGAAGAAAAAACACCGCAATCACCGCGTTTCCGTGGTTTGCACGCCTTGCGTCGCTACCCGAATGGGGAAGAGCGCTGTATCGCTTGTAAGTTGTGTGAGGCGGTTTGCCCGGCAATGGCGATTACGATTGAATCTGATCAACGCGAAGACGGTTCACGTCGCACCACTCGTTACGATATTGATTTGACCAAATGTATCTTCTGCGGATTCTGTGAAGAGTCTTGCCCGGTTGATTCCATTGTAGAGACGCATGTTTTGGAATATCACGGTGAAAAACGCGGTGATTTGTATTTCACTAAAGAGATGTTGCTTGCAGTCGGTGACCGTTATGAACCAGAAATTGCTGCGGCTCGTCAAGCCGATGCAGCGTACCGTTAAACTGGAAGAGCTGAATTATGGATTTTGTTACCGTCTTATTTTATGTGTTTTCGGCGATTTTGATTATCGCTGGAACGCAAGTTATCACTGCTCGTAATCCTGTGCATGCGGCATTGTTTCTGGTGTTGGCATTTTTTAATGCCGCCGGAATTTGGATGTTGCTCCAAGCGGAGTTTTTGGCGATCGTTCTCGTGTTGGTGTACGTTGGTGCGGTCATGGTCTTGTTCTTGTTCGTGGTCATGATGTTAGATATCAATATGGACAAGTTGCGCGAGGGCTTCTGGGGGCGTTTGCCATTGGCCGCCATTGTCGGTGTCGTTATCGCATTGGAAATGTCCGCAATTTTGTTTAGAGGCTTTTTGCGCACGGATAATAGTGTTCCGGAGGCAGCTTCGAAAATTGGCGATACTAAGGCTCTTGGTATCGAGATTTTTACGAACTATGTGTTGGCGTTTGAAGTTGCTGCTGCCATTTTATTGTTGGCGATTGTTGCGGCGGTAGCTTTAACTTTGCGTAAGCGTAAAGACAGTAAGTATTTTGATCCAGCGGCCGCTGTAAAGGTGAAGCGTGCTGACCGTGTTCGTATTGTAAGTATGAAGGCTGAGTCTGAACGCGCAAATGCGAAAGCAGATACGCAAACAAATGCAGAAAAGACAGGTGTATAAATGGCTTTGACTCTGACACATTTTTTGATTTTGGGCGCGATCTTATTCGCCATCTCTATCGTCGGTATTTTCATGAATCGCAAAAACGTCATTGTGCTATTGATGTCAATAGAGCTGATGTTGTTGGCGGTGAATATGAACTTTGTCGCATTCTCACATTATCTTGGTGATGCTGCTGGACAGATATTTGTCTTCTTTATTTTGACTGTGGCAGCCGCAGAATCGGCGATTGGTTTGGCTATTTTGGTGATGATGTTCCGCAATTTGGACACGATCAATGTGGAAGATTTGGGTACGCTCAAAGGTTAATGTAGGTAACAGTCTTCTTGGTTTGAATGCAGTTCGAGAATTTATAAGAATTAAGATAACAAAGGGTCATTATGGCGGGGCAACTCAACCCACATTTATTGCTGGCAGTACCGTTAGCGCCACTCGCTGGTGCGGCGATCGCTGGTCTGTTAGGCACGAAATTTTTCGGCAATCTGGTCGGTCGCAAGGTATCGCATACCGCGACTATCCTTGGCGTGTTGATCGCTTTCATTTTGTCGTGTATGACTTTGTCACAAGTAATGGACGGCGCAAAATACAATGACACCCTCTATCATTGGATGACGGTCGGCAGCTTGAAGCTTGAAGTTGGCTTTCTGGTGGATAGCCTTACCGCGATGATGATGTGCGTGGTCACTTTTGTGTCATTGATGGTGCATATTTACACCGTTGGTTATATGGCGGGAGATGAAGGTTACAATCGCTTCTTCGCTTACATTTCCTTATTTACTTTCTCGATGTTGATGCTCGTGATGAGTAACAACTTCTTGCAACTGTTCTTTGGTTGGGAAGCAGTTGGTCTGGTCTCTTATTTGTTGATCGGTTTTTGGTACACCAAGCCAACGGCTATTTACGCGAACATGAAAGCCTTCTTGGTGAATCGTGTTGGTGACTTTGGTTTTATCTTGGGTATCGGTTTGTTAGTCGCATACACCGGCTCTATGGACTATGCAGAAGTTTTCGCGAAGAAAGATGAACTTGCTCCGTTGATGTTGCCAGGTACTGATTGGATGTTGATTACTGTTGCCTGTATCTGTTTGTTTATCGGCGCTATGGGTAAATCAGCACAATTTCCATTGCATGTGTGGTTGCCTGATTCCATGGAAGGTCCAACGCCGATCTCTGCTTTGATCCACGCTGCAACGATGGTGACAGCCGGTATTTTCATGGTGGCGCGTATGTCACCGTTATTTGAAATGTCCGACGCCGCTTTGAATTTCATCATGGTGATAGGCGCAATTACAGCCTTGTTCATGGGTTTCCTTGGGATTATCCAAAACGATATCAAGCGTGTGGTGGCCTATTCAACCTTGTCTCAATTGGGTTATATGACAGTGGCTTTAGGTGCATCTGCATATTCAGTCGCCGTATTCCATTTGATGACGCATGCCTTCTTTAAAGCGTTGCTGTTCTTAGCCGCGGGTTCCGTGATTATTGGTATGCATCATGACCAGGACATTCGCAATATGGGTGGCTTGCGTAAGTACATGAAAGTGACGTGGATTACATCCTTGTTAGGTTCTCTGGCATTGATCGGTACGCCATTGTTCTCTGGTTTCTACTCAAAAGATTCGATTATCGAAGCGGTCATGTTGTCGCATTTGCCTGCGGCTGGTTTTGCAAAATTTGCGGTCTTGGCTGGTGTCTTCGTAACGGCTTTCTATTCTTTCCGTATGTATTTCTTGGTCTTCCACGGAAAAGAAAACTTTGGTCATGCCCATGCTGCACACGGTCACGATGATCATCATGATGACCACCACCATGGCTTGGCTCCAGGACAAAAGCCACATGAATCTCCGGCGGTGGTTTGGGTTCCTTTGGTTCTATTAGCGATTCCTTCAGTCTTGATTGGTTTATACACAGTCGAACCAATGTTATATGGCGATTTCTTCAAAGACGTGATCGTCATCGATGCAGCTGCACATCCAGCGATGAGTGAGTTGAAAGAGCACTTCCATGGCTGGCTGGCAATGGCAACTCATTCCCTGCAGACCGCACCATTCTGGTTAGCGGTGGCTGGCGTGGCATTGTCGTACTACTTCTACATGGTGAAGCCTGCAATACCAACCATGATCAAACAGAAATTTAGTGCCGTTTATACTTTGCTCGACAACAAATACTACATGGATAAATTCAACGAAGTCGTGTTTGCAGGTGGCGCACGTTTGTTGGGTGGTGGTTTGTGGAATATCGGCGATAAAGGTTTAATCGATGGTCTGGTCGTTAATGGTAGTGCGAAGTTGGTAGGTTTGTTCTCCAGACTGGTTCGTTTGTTCCAGACTGGTTTCATCTACCACTATGCGCTGGTAATGATTTTGGGTGTATTGGGCTTCTTGATTTATTTCATGCATTTTGCACCTACACCGTTTGCTAAATAAGTGACCATAATAAGATAATCATGATGCTGTCAAACTCTCCATTATTAAGCCTGTCGATTTGGTTGCCAATCGTATTTGGTATCATAGTATTAGCCTTGGGACGCGATAAAAGCCCGGGTTTTGTACGAATTCTTTCTTTGGTCGGTTCACTGCTGAGTTTTGCGGTAACCCTTCCAATTGTTGACGGGTTCAACAACACTGCCCATGGCATGCAATTCGTAGAAAGTTTTTCTTGGATTTCTCGTTTTAATGCCTTTTATGCTTTAGGTGTCGATGGTATTTCCATGTGGTTGGTGCCTTTAACTGCCTTCATTACCGTCATCGTGGTAATCGCTGCGTGGGAAGTGATAGAAAAGAACGTCGCGCAATACATGGGTGCATTCCTGATCTTGTCTGGATTGATGATAGGTGTTTTCTGTGCAACTGATGGCCTATTGTTCTATGTCTTCTTTGAAGCGACTTTGATCCCTATGTATATCATCGTCGGTGTCTGGGGCGGACCAAATCGTGTTTATGCAGCGTTCAAGTTTTTCTTGTACACCTTGCTTGGCTCATTGCTGACATTGGTTGCGATTATTTATCTCTACCTCAAATCCGGTAACTCTTTCAATATTCAAACTTGGCATCAATTGCCTTTGACTTTGCATGAGCAAATCATGTTGTTCGTCGCGTTCTTAATGGCGTTCGCGGTGAAAGTGCCAATGTGGCCGGTACATACATGGTTGCCCGATGCTCACGTGGAAGCGCCGACTGGCGGTTCCGTTGTGTTGGCTGCGATTATGTTGAAACTAGGTGCTTATGGCTTCCTGCGTTTCTCTTTGCCTATCGCACCGGATGCAAGTCATTACTTGTCCGGCATGATGATTACGCTGTCTTTGATTGCGGTGATTTATATCGGTTTGGTCGCATTGGTGCAAAAAGATATGAAGAAACTGGTAGCTTATTCTTCGATTGCTCACATGGGCTTTGTGACGCTCGGTTTCTTCATGTTCAATGAATTGGCAGTGCAAGGCGCGATCGTACAAATGATTTCTCACGGATTTATTTCTGCTGCGATGTTCTTGTGTATCGGTGTTTTGTATGACCGCGTGCATTCACGCGAAATCGCTGACTACGGCGGTGTGGTTAATACAATGCCGAAATTCGCTGCTTTGTTCGTATTGTTCTCTATGGCTAACTGCGGCTTGCCAGCGACCTCAGGTTTCGTCGGTGAATTTATGGTGATCATCGGTGCGGTGAAGTTTAATTTCTGGATCGGTATGCTGGCCGCAACTGCGTTGATTTTCGGTGCAGCCTATTCTTTATGGATGGTAAAGCGCGTGGTGTTCGGTGCGATTACCCATGACCACGTGGCGAAATTGACGGATCTGAACAAGCGTGAATTCTTTATGCTGGGTGTATTGGCGATTGCAGTGATTGCTATGGGCGTGTATCCAGCGCCATTCACCGATGCGATGCAAGTGTCCGTTGCCGATTTATTGAAACATGTTGCAACATCTAAAATTGCTCCATAGTAGCCATTAGAAATTAGAAATCAATAATATGAACCTGATTCCACCATCACTTTATCCAGAAATATTTTTGCTGCTATCGATTTGCGCGATTTTGCTCATCGACATGTTTCTGGGCGATGCAAAGAGAAATATTACCTACGCACTGAGCCTGCTGGCGCTTGGTGTATGTGGTGTACTGACGATGAATGCAACGACGGGTACCTCGGTTTATCTGAGCAATAACATGTTCGTTTCAGACACTATGTCGAATTTGTTAAAGATGTTCAGCTACATTGCGGTAGGTGTGACGTTTATTTATGGACGTCAATACGCGAGCGATCGCGGTATGACTAGTGGCTTGCTCGGTGGTGAATTCTACACATTGGCCTTGTTTGCTTTGTTGGGTCAAATGATCATGATCTCCGGTAATAATCTTCTGATTATCTACCTTGGTTTGGAATTGATGTCTCTGGCCTTGTACGCGCTGGTCGCTTTGCGTCGGGATAACAATGTATCGACCGAAGCGGCGATGAAGTACTTTGTCTTGGGTGCTTTGGCTTCAGGTTTCCTGTTGTATGGTATCTCTATGTTGTACGGTGCGACAGGGACTTTGAATTTGAATGAAATGTCTAAGGTGGCAGCTTCTGTGACCGCCAACAAAACGATTTTGGTATTTGGTATTGTTTTCTTGGTCGCAGGTTTAGCCTTCAAACTTGGCGTCGTGCCTTTTCATATGTGGGTGCCAGACGTTTATCAAGGCTCACCAACCGTTGTTACCTTATTGCTGGGTGGTGCGCCAAAATTGGCCGCGTTTGCAATCACGTATCGTTTGTTGGTAGAAGGTTTGTTTAGCTTGGCAGTGGACTGGCAGCAAATGTTGATGGTGTTGGCAGTGATGTCGATGGCAGTTGGTAACATCACCGCGATAGCGCAAACCAATTTGAAACGTATGTTGGCGTATTCTACGATTTCACAAATGGGTTTCATGTTGCTAGGTTTCTTGTCTGGCGTGTCAAATGGGAATACGGAACTTGCCGCAGAAGCGTATAGCGCCTCGATGTTTTATACGATTACGTATGTCATGACGACATTGGGTACTTTCGGTATTATTTTGATGTTGTCACGTGCAGGTTTCGAGGCTGAAAACATTGCCGACCTCAAAGGTTTGAACAAACGTAGCAAGTGGTTTGCTTTCATCATGTTATTGCTGATGTTCTCATTGGCAGGTATTCCGCCATTGATGGGCTTCTATGCAAAATTATCTGTGTTGAGTTCGGTAGTCGCTACGGGGCAGATTTGGTTGGCGGTAGCGGCAGTCTTGTTCTCACTGATCGGTGCGTTCTACTATTTGCGTATCGTTAAAGTGATGTACTTTGACGAGCCAGTTGATACTTCACCTATCACCGCGCACATGGATTTGAAGTTGGTATTGAGTGTCAATGGTTTAGCAGTCTTAGCCCTCGGTTTGATGCCAGGCTCATTATTGCGTAGCTGTATTGATGCAGTGAAGAGCGCGTTAGCCTCTTAATCCTTTCATATATTAGTTAAGAAGAGAGAAGTGCCTTGAATACATCACTATCAAGTTGGCTTGTGATTTTCGTGGCACTTTTCGCCGCAAGTTTGCCGTTCCTTTCTGAACGTGTCTTTGGTCTGATTTCCTTAAAATCCTCGATAGAAAAATCATTCTGGCTACGTTTAGTAGAACTGATTGTGTTGTATTTTGTCGTGGGCGCTTTAGGCTTCTTTTTAGAGTCCAATGCGGGTAATCGCTTCGAACAGAAATGGGAATTTTTTGCGGTAACTGCCTGCTTGTTTATGGTATTAGCCTTCCCAGGATTCGTTTTTCGCTACTTGCTTAAAAGTCAAAAAAACCAAAACTAAGCACCAAATCTAAGCGGCCAAAAACAGCATGAATATTCTAGAGCTCGGTCCAGATCAAAACCCTCAATTAGCCGAAATTAAAGTCGATAGCCAACGTGTCTATCAAGGCAGTTTCCTGCATGTAGAAAAAGACACGGTCAGACTACCGGATGGCAACCTAGTCACGCGTGAATACATCAAACATCCAGGCGCTGTCGTTATTCTGCCCATGTTCGACGATGGCACAGTCTTGATGGAACGCCAGTTCCGCTACCCACTCAATCAAGTCTTCCTAGAGTTCCCTGCAGGAAAAATTGATCCAAATGAAGATTCTTTAGTCTGCGCAAAACGTGAGCTCAAAGAAGAAACTGGTTATACCGCCAGTGATTGGCAATTTCTCTGCACTATCCATAATGCGATCGCTTATGCCGACGAACATCTTGATATTTATCTAGCACGAGGCTTGGTCGCAGGTGAGGCAAAACTCGATGAAGAAGAGTTTTTGGAAACCTTCACGGCACCAGTTTCTGATGTGTTGGAATGGGTTAAATCAGGAAAAATCACTGATGTGAAAACCGTCATCGGTGCGTTTTGGCTAGATAAAATTCTCAAGCAAGAATGGTCAGTGTGAAATATCTCATCACAATTTCATTTCTAACGTAACGCCAAATTGCCTAAATGAGGGTGAGAGTTCCTGATTAGTGCTTATGAGCTTATTGCTCGCATACTGTTGGATATTGACATTGTCTTGCGCTAGCAAATTTCGCACAACAAATCGCATCGTGGTTTCCTTGTTCAATTTCCACTTCACAAATGCATCCAAACGGCGACTCACACTACTATAGCGACTGTTTTCTCGGGATAATTGAAATCGACCACCGCTTGTGAAGGTATAAGATGCGCCCCCCGACCAACTATCATTCGCCTTGTAATCAATCCCTGTGTTGGCAGATAAACGTGCTTGTTGTGCAAATCGATTATTGGGTGCAGGGACATTGTCAACAGACGACCAGTTACGCGCAGCATTCGCTCTGAATTCAATATTTTTGCCATTTTCGAATAACACTGACAAGGGAAATTTGGTGTCTAGTTCAATACCATGCGCTTGTGCATCACCATCATTGACAGGCATATCAACCCAGCGTTGATTTGTCAGGCTAATTTCGCGGCGGATGACGTTTTCTATCTTCTTTAGATAGGAAGTCACACTGTATTTCAAGCCATTCTCACCAAAATGTTCAAACCCTGCATCAAGACCTAAGGCTATTTCTGGTTTTAAAAATGGATTGCCACTTCTTTCTGGAAACGCAGTCTGATTGTTTAAGCCTTTAAAATTAGAGGGTAGTAAGTCTGTAGCATCTGGATTTTTAAAGCTGCGAGCAAATGCCAGCCTGACTTGATTTTCCTTACTATCAGGCAGCTTCCACAAGCTCTGAAATATCGGGCTTAACACATTGGTGTTATTTTTCAACTGACTAAAATTATCACCCGATCCTTTGGTCTGAAACGTTTCCCAGCGCACGCCCAGATAGTTTGACCAGGTTGGTGTAGTTTGCCATTCATCTTGTACATAAAAAGCGGCTCGTTGAATTTGCACATGGCTCGTTTCTTTCAAACCATTTGTTTGTATCGCAGCTTGATCATTCGTTTGGTTTCTATGACTATCCGAAGTGCTAATTGCGCCATCCCATCCACTTTTGATAATGTGTGTTTTGGCGAACGAAGTCACGTAACTTCCTGTTGATTTCCAATCCTGATGCGTTTCATTAATAT
>CAUPNA010000155.1:0-9679 GCA_963512475.1 uncultured Undibacterium sp. | reverse complement strand
TCGCCTTTTTTGGATTACCTTTTTTGGCGAAGCAAAAAAGGTAATTGGCTGTCGGGCCACACCCGACCTGCACACTCAGAGAATGCGCGGTCGTCAATTAAACATTGAGACAATAAAGAATTGTGCCTTTCATTCGGCGTAATACGCTGACGCTATTGACGCCCTTCATTTTTGTGTCTCTCCAAGTATTCACAAAGAAAAACGAAACTACCTAACTCAATGTGAGTAAGTTTGCGGTTCTAATAGCAGCGCCAGCGGCGCTCCAAACCGCAAAAACAGAACTGGCGTACCCTACATGCGATCTACTCTTGCCCCATTAAATCAGAGCAATTATGTAAATCTAGCGTGATCGCTTTAAAGACTAACGCCCAGATTTCAGCCGATTTTCTCCAAAAGTGTGGCGTCTCTGGTAATCGTCCCACAAGCAGTGACCTATCTGCGATCCAGTAAGTTTAGTGTAAGACTTGCGGTCTAGAGTTCAAAGTCATAAGGAGACGCCCATACAAAAAGTGCGCTCTTTACCGAGGAAATCTTGTTGTGCTGTGCTCTTCTTTAGAAAGTAAAAGACGCCAGTTTAGCGACATGATTGGCGATAGATTAAGCGCCAAATTTCCCCGAAATATCTAGGTTTTCCGACAGATTGATTCGACCGTTTTTTAGCAAGTCAGTATGAAGATTTGTGAAATTAGGTGGACAAACCGAGTACTAAAAAACTAAAAGGAGATGCAGCATGAGTAATTCAGGGGTTTCAAATCAAGGTGTGAGTAGCTCACATACCGTAAGTCAGGATATGACGAAAGAGGAGCGTAAGGTTATTTTCGGATCCTCATTGGGAACCGTTTTTGAGTGGTATGACTTTTATCTTTACGGCACGCTTGCTGCCATCATCGGTAAGAAATTTTTTACTGCTCTCGACCCAAATTCACAGATGATTTTCTCGCTGTTGGCATTTGCCGCAGGTTTTATTGTTCGTCCGTTTGGCGCGCTGGTTTTTGGGCGTCTTGGCGACATGATAGGACGTAAGTATACTTTCCTAGTCACCATCGTTCTCATGGGTGGAGCAACATTTGTCGTTGGTTTACTACCCGGCTATCAACAGATAGGTATCGCGGCACCGATCCTGCTGATCGTTTTGCGTATGCTGCAAGGCTTAGCACTTGGTGGTGAATACGGTGGGGCTGCGACTTATGTGGCAGAGCATGCGCCGCGCAATAAACGCGGGTTCTATACCTCATTTATTCAGACCACGGCAACATTAGGTTTATTTCTCTCATTGCTCGTCATCCTTGGATCGCGCACAATTGTGGGTGAAGAAGCTTTCGCGGATTGGGGATGGCGCATTCCGTTCTTGTTCTCAGCCTTTTTGCTCGGCATCTCAGTTTGGATTCGGATGACGATGAATGAATCTCCCGCTTTCGCGAAAATGAAGGCAGAAGGCAAGATTTCTAAAGCGCCGCTGACAGAGTCGTTCGGTAAATGGGGTAATCTTAAAATCGTCATTTTGGCTTTGGTTGGCTTAACGGCAGGACAAGCGGTTGTTTGGTATACCGGTCAGTTTTATGCCTTGTTCTTTTTGACGAATACCTTAAAAGTTGACAACGCTACGGCGAATCTTATGATCGCAGCGTCGCTTGTGATTGGCACGCCATTTTTTGTGGTGTTCGGTGCTTTGTCAGATAAGATAGGTCGCAAGCCTATCATTATGGCGGGATGTTTGATTGCTGCTTTGACGTACTTTCCTTTGTTTAAGGCATTAACAGAGGCGGCAAATCCAGCGCTTGCTGCGGCACAAGTGGCGAACAAGATTGTGGTGACTGCGAATCCTGCGGAATGCTCATTTCAATTTAATCCCACAGGTGTCGCTAAGTTCACGACGTCATGCGATATCGCAAAACAGGTCTTAGCCGCCAATTCGGGAAGTTACGAAACTGTTGAAGGCACTGGCGTCGCCACAATTGCAATTGGCAATACGATTATCGAATCCTACACATCAACTGGCCTCGCTGCAGCGGATGTCAAAATTAAGAAGGCAGCATTTGAGAAAGCGGTTACTTCTGCGTTGGTTGCTGCAGGGTATCCTGCCAAAGCAGACCCGAAAGGAGTCAATAAGCCCTTGGTCATTGTGATACTGTCGATTTTGGTGATTTACGTCACGATGGTATATGGCCCAATCGCAGCGATGTTAGTTGAAATGTTCCCAACTCGCATTCGTTATACGTCAATGTCTTTGCCGTATCACATCGGAAATGGCTGGTTCGGTGGACTTTTACCTGCCACTGGCGTCGCGATCGTCGCGCAAACCGGCAATATGTATAACGGCTTGTGGTATCCGATCATCATTGCCAGTGTGACCTTCGTTATCGGTATGCTTTTCATCAAAGAAACTAAGGATGTCGACATTTATGCAAACGATTAATCTGTATGACGTAGACTAAGTCCTCAGAGTAGCTCAATAAAAAATGCCCGTCATTCTGATCATTCTCAGAGCGGGCATTTTTTTAGGTTAAAGCATAGACGCTTCGTTTTTCTTTACTGTTGATTTTTATTTTTTAAGTGTGATGGGGATATTTTGATAATGCACGAAATACGAGGCCCAAGTCTTGAAAGTCGCTTGAGAAAAAATGCTTGTTAATGCTTGTTAATGCTTGTTAATAGGCCCTAGTGATTCGATCCTGATGGCGCCAGTTCAAGAGAGTAACCCAAGCCACGCACGGTAGTAATTCTGATGTCGCCAATCTCCAATTTTTTGCGTAAGCGGTGCACGTAAACTTCGATCGCATTGCTACTGACTTCTTCGCCCCAGCTACACAATTTATCGATGAGTTGTTCCTTGCCGACCATTTTTCCAGCGCGCAGAACCAATAGTTCTAGCAGTGCCAATTCGCGCGCAGAGAGTTTGAGAAGTTCTCCATTGACGTGCGCCTCGCGATCGGCTTGATTGTAGGATAAGGAGCCATAGACGATGTGGTTGGCGTTGCCACTACCCCGACGTGTCAATGCCCGAACCCGGGCAAAAAGTTCTGCCAAGGCAAACGGCTTGGCTAGATAGTCATCCGCACCGGCATCAAGGCCGCGCACGCGATCATCGACACCGTCACGACCCGTCAATATCAACACCGCTGTGTTGTTTTTTCGGTGTCGCAAGCGTGTGAGCACTTCAATTCCGGATAGTCGCGGTAAGCTCAAATCAAGTATGAGCAAGTCATAAGCTTGTGACATTAAGGCAGCGTCCGCCATTGCGCCGTCTTCGACGTGATCGACCGCATAAGCTTCCTTGCGAAGGGCTGTCACCAATCCGAGTGCGATTATTTGATCATCTTCGGCTAGCAAAATTCTCATGGGTGGATTTGGCAATGGGGCTGCGTTTAAAAAAAACGATTCTGCCACACTAATAGGCACACTGCCAATGTGTTGTAAAAAGAGGGTTTCAGCATTTCTCTAAAAAGCTACGTAAGACCCATGTAAGGCTGATTGGGTAAATTTATCACAAGGAAGTTTTGCTGGTTAGCTCTGTAGCGAGACTTTTATAAATTTATATTAATCCCAAAGAGGAGACCTTCATGTCAGTCATCAATTCAGTGTTAATTGAAAGCCGTATTTTTCCACCTGCAGAAGCATTGGTAGAGCGTTCCACCATTTCTGGGAGAGCGGCTTACGATGCGCTCTGCCAAGAAGCAGAGACCGATTATTCGGGCTATTGGGCGCGTCTTGCGCGAGAACATGTGACATGGAAAAATGAATTTACGACGTCACTTGATGAAAGTAGAGCGCCATTTTATCAATGGTTTGCTGACGGCACGCTCAACGTCTCATATAACTGTATAGATCGTCATGTGGAGGCTGGGCTTGGTGATAAGCTGGCGATTATTTTTGAGGCAGATGACGGACAGGTTAGTCGTATCTCCTATCAGCAGCTGTTGGCTAGAGTCTGCCAATTGGCAAATGCCCTTAGAGCAAGGGGTGTCAAACCAGGCGACCGCGTGTTGATCTATCTACCGATGTCGATAGAAGGCGTTGTCGCGATGCAGGCATGTGCGCGGATTGGCGCAATTCATTCTGTGGTGTTTGGTGGTTTCTCTGCTAAGTCCATTCACGAACGTATCGTTGATGCTGGCACGGTGGCTGTGATTACCGCGGATGGACAGTGCCGCGGTGGGAAACGCATCCCTTTAAAGCCTGCTGTGGATGATGCCATCGCCATGGGTGGTTGCGAGATGGTTCATTCAGTGATTGTATTTCAGCGTACCGGTGACGACTGCACTATGCTGGCAGGGCGCGATATATGGTGGCACGATGCAGTGCGAGAGCAAGCTCAGACCTGTGAACCAGAATGGGTTGGTGCTGAGCATCCTTTGTTTTTACTCTATACGTCTGGCTCTACAGGAAAGCCAAAAGGTGTACAACATAGCTCAGGTGGCTATTTGCTGCACGCTGCACTGACGATGAAATGGACTTTTGATATTCAGGCTGACGATGTGTTCTGGTGCACGGCGGACATCGGTTGGGTCACCGGGCATACTTATATTGCCTATGGCCCGCTCGCATGCGGAAGCACCCAGCTCATGTTTGAAGGTGTACCGACTTATCCAAATGCGGGTCGATTCTGGCAGATGATACA
This sequence comes from uncultured Undibacterium sp., assembly GCA_963512475.1. GTDB lineage: Bacteria > Pseudomonadota > Gammaproteobacteria > Burkholderiales > Burkholderiaceae_D > Undibacterium. Next base: position 5,061 of record CAUPNA010000155.1, on the reverse strand, counting down.
AAACCACAAGGTCAGTGTTTTTTATACGGCCCCAACCGCAATCCGCTCCTTGATCAAAGCAGGGGAAATCAGCCCAGAAACCCATCCCAAAAATTATGATCTCACAAGCTTGCGTATCCTCGGCTCGGTCGGTGAGCCGATCAACCCTGATGCTTGGATGTGGTACTACGAGCAAGTTGGCGGTTCGCGTTGTCCTATTGTCGATACCTTTTGGCAGACAGAAACTGGCGGGCATATGATCACCCCCTTGCCTGGCGTTACACCGCTGGTGCCAGGTTCTTGCACCTTACCATTTCCCGGTATTCAAGCCTCTGTGGTGGATGAAACTGGGTTGGAGTTGGAGTGGGGTAAAGGTGGCCTGTTAGTGGTCAAGAAGCCTTGGCCTTCTATGATACGGACGATCTATGGCGATCCTCAGCGATATGCGAATTCCTATTTCCCAGCGGATTTGGGTGGGAATCTGTATCTGGCTGGGGATGGCGCGATGCGCGATCCGAATACTGGTTATTTTACGATCATGGGCCGCATTGATGATGTACTCAATGTTGCAGGACATCGCATGGGAACGATGGAAATAGAATCTGCATTGGCATCCAATCCCTTGGTGGCGGAGGCTGCAGTTGTTGGCCGTCCAGATGATGTGACTGGTGAAGCGATTTGCGCCTTCGTGGTACTCAAGCAAGCGCGTCCTAGTGGCGCCGAAGCTGCAGAAATTGCGAATCAATTGCGCAGTTGGATTACGAAGGAAATTGGTCCGATCGCCAAACCCAAGGACATCCGTTTCGGCGATAACTTACCCAAAACCCGCTCCGGTAAAATCATGCGTCGCTTGCTGCGTTCACTTGCCAAAAACGAAGATATCACCCAAGATGTCTCAACCTTGGAAAATCCAGGGATACTCGATCAACTCAAGCAAAATGCCTGAGTCTAATTACTCGCTAAGGCTAGAACCCAGATTTGCCATTAGGCGCACCTGCGGTGCTATTTGTGTGCTGACGGCGCATTTTCGGTCATTTTTGTCGCTCTTCGTTGCAAATAGCTCGCTATTTGCTCCTCACTCGCAACAAAACTGCCTCGAAAAGTGCATCCGTCATCATCACAAATCCTAATGGAAAATCTGGGTTGAACCCGATGAAAAGGAGACACCCATGATACGCTCTCGTTTATCAAAGCAAAGACTGGCAGCTTTGTTTTTGCTTGGCTGCATTTGGTTTAACTACCCAGTGTTGTCGATCTTCGACAGGTCAACGACTATTTTCGGCATTCCCGTGTTGTATGCGTGGTTGATGGGGGCGTGGTTGACCTTGATTGCCCTGATGGCATGGGTCACCGAAGGGGCGAAGGACTAGGATGCTGCAGGGATGGCTGATCATTCTCGTTTCTTTGGTTTATCTCGCCGTTCTATTCTTAATCGCGTGGGTGGCAGACCGGCGTGCAGACGCCGGGCGTTCATTGATCGCCAACCCTCAGATTTACGCATTGTCGCTTGGCGTGTATTGCACCACTTGGACGTTTTACGGCAGCGTTGGTCGGGCAGCATCCAACGGTGTGGATTTCTTGCCCATCTATCTTGGACCTACACTGCTATTTGCATTGGCAGGTTTTGTGGTGCTGAAAATGATCAGGGTGTCCAAGGTCAATCGGATTACCTCAATCGCTGATTTGATTGCATCACGTTATGGGAAGAGCCAATTATTAGGTGGCTTGGTCACGGTGATCGCGGTGGTTGGCGTGGTTCCCTATATCGCGCTGCAACTTAAGGCAGTGTCGAATAGTTTTGGGATCCTTGTGCGCTACCCAGAAATCGTGATGCCAACCAGTATTGCGGCTGTGCCCTTACTTCAAGATGGGGCGCTCTATACTGCAGCAATTTTGGCCTGTTTCACGATTTTTTTCGGTACCCGACATCTCGATGCAACTGAGCGCCACGAAGGTATGGTAGCGGCGATTGCCTTCGAGTCGGTGGTTAAATTGGTGGCTTTCCTAGCCGTCGGTATTTTTGTCGTGTGGGGAATGCACGAAGGTGTCGCTGACATATTTTCTAAGTTTAAAACCTTTAGCGCGATTCCGCCACCGGTCATCCCGCAAAGTAGCGCAACTGCTCATATGTCAAGCCATACGCCCTTGGTTTATGGCAGCTGGGGTGCCCTGGTGTTCTTGTCCATGCTGGCATCGTTGTTGTTACCGCGACAGTTCCAGATTGCTGTGGTTGAAAACGTCAATGAATCCCATCTGAAACGGGCGGTTTGGCTGTTTCCACTCTACCTATTTCTCATCAATTTATTCGTGTTGCCAGTGGCGATGGCAGGGTTGCTGTACTTTCCATCAGGCGTTGATGCCGATACCTTTGTCTTGACATTGCCCATGGCGCAGCACCAACAAGCACTAGCCTTGTTAGCCTATATCGGTGGGCTTTCTGCCGCGACTGGTATGGTGATCGTCGAAACCATCGCATTAGCGACCATGATTTGCAATGATTTGCTGATGCCCGTGTTACTGCGTTTTGCACCCGTGCTGTTGTCAACGCACCGCAATTTGTCTCGTGTTTTACTCACTATTCGCCGGGTCGCGATCGTCTTGATACTGGCATTGAGTTATGGCTATTTTCGATTTGCGGGTGAGGCCTACGCCTTAGTATCAATTGGTTTAATTTCTTTCGCCGCAGTCGCGCAATTTGCGCCGGCTGTATTGGGCGGTTTGTATTGGAAGGGCGGCACCCGCAATGGCGCAGTGGCAGGCTTGTTGGCTGGATTTTCAGTCTGGATGTACACCTTGCTACTGCCTTCGTTTGCCAAGTCTGGCTGGCTTCCCGCCAAGTTCATGGAGAGCGGTTTCTTCGGAATTGAGATGCTTCATCCTTTGCATCTGTTTGGGCTGGGTGGTTTAGATGTCATCACTCATTGCATCGTTTGGAGTTTGTTGGCAAATCTGAGTGCCTATATCGGTGTTTCGCTCATGCGCGCGCCCAACGTCGGTGAGGCGCGGCAGGCGAATTTGTTTGTATCTCGCGGGTCTCAGGCTATGCATCCAGGTACTTGGAGTGGAGGCGCAAAACTTTCCGAGCTGATCCCACTTGTGAGTCGCTTTTTGGGTGCTGAACACACCAATGAGGCCTTTGCACGCTATGCGCATGAACGGGGCTTTTCGAGTGCTACTCAGTTGCCGGCAGATGCCCAGTTGGTTAATTTTGCCGAAGCCTTACTCGCCGGTGCCATCGGCTCAGCGTCGGCACGTGCCATGCTCGCTTCGGTCGTCACGGAGGAGGCACTGGATATGGAAGAAGTGATGAGTATCCTTGATGAAGCCTCTCAGCTACGTAGCTATAGCCGTGAGATCGAGGAAAAATCACGTGAGCTCACTCGCGCAACTGCCGAATTACGGGATGCCAATCAGCGCTTGCAGCAACTCGATCAAATGAAAGACTATTTCGTCGCCACAGTGACCCATGAGCTGCGCACGCCATTGACCTCGATTCGCTTATTTTCTGAAATTCTGCACGATGATCCTAGCATGACGGTCAATGAACGTACGCGTTTCCTAAGTATCATCGTCAGTGAGACCGAACGGCTATCGCGCCTGATTAATCAAATTCTCGATATGGCCAAGTTGGAATCGGGGCGTGGAGAGTGGGTCATTAGCACGGTGGATGTAGCCGAACTTATTTTGTCCGCCAGCACGGCACTCACGGCAATCTCTGCAGATCGTCAGATTGCGCTGAATATGGATCAGGTCGAATCTGGATTAGTGGTGATGGCGGATAGGGACAGGCTAATACAAGTGATGCAGAATTTGCTTTCCAACGCATTCAAATTTGTACCAGCGACAGGTGGTGTCGTCACTGTCTCTGCGTCCAGTATTGATAGTGATGTTCTTATCAGGGTGTGTGACAACGGCCCCGGCATTAACGCGGCCGACCATGAGCTGATCTTTGAAAAGTTTCATCAGGGTGCAGGTAATCGCGACTCTCACACTGATAAACCAAAAGGGACTGGCCTTGGATTGCCCATCAGTCGACAGATTGTGGAACATTTTGGGGGACGGCTGTGGGCGGAGGCTGCACCACATGGTGCCAATGGCGCTTGTTTTTGCTTTACGCTGCCACGCCATGTCAACAATAAACTTGATCAAGAAGGTGTGCTCTCATGAGCGAAACGAGATCTTTACGTGTCCTGATTGCCGACGATGAAGCTAACATTGTTATTTCACTTGAATACTTGATGCGAAAAGAAGGCTACCAAGTAGCGACAGTAGCCGATGGAGAAGCTGCTTTGAAAGTGGCAGCTCAATTTTCACCCGATCTAGTTTTGCTAGACGTAATGATGCCGAAAAAATCGGGCTATGAAGTATGTGACGCCTTACGTGCAAATCCGGCGCATGCGCACTCGCGTATCATCCTACTGACCGCCTGTGGCCGCGATAGCGACATTGAACGGGGAATGGCCTTGGGTGCTGATGCGTACGTCACTAAACCATTTTCACCCAGAGAACTAATGCGAAAAATTAAAGAGATCATGACTTGATGTGTCATATTTGCGCCAGAAAAATAAGGATCTCTTGTATCGACCATTACATCAATCAAGCATGATCCCACAGTGCATCTTCTAAAAAGGCGCGCTGGGGTGCCGCCTTCTCACCAGTCTAGAAAAAAAACTATGATATGCGTCGTGGATCTCTTTACGTTTATCTCGTTGTCAAAAGTCATGAGTTAGCACCACAAACGACCGAGAAAAAATCTTGTCGAACGTTACTACGTAAAACGACTTTGCGAAGCAATCTTGGATTGGAAGGAACTTCCGGTGCCTGAGAACTTACTGCCACAGAATAAAAATTCGAAAGTAATCACCTATAGTTGAAGTGTAAAATGATGACAAGGACACTGAAATGAACTCAAAACAGAGGAAGTTACCTATGTCAACTAGTCATATACCGAAGGGATTTACGAGTATCACGCCGTACGTAATCGTGAATGATGCAACTACTTTTTCAAGGTTTCTGGTCGATGCTTTCGAGGCGGAAATTGTTGACGAACACATCGAAGATGGCATTTTTCGGCACGGCGCG
>CAUPNA010000154.1:0-9689 GCA_963512475.1 uncultured Undibacterium sp. | reverse complement strand
TTGCCGGATTGGCATTTGCAAAATACGGTTCTGCACCTGCCAAGTACGCCGCGCCTTCGTAAATTTGGTAGAAAGGATTAGGGCAAATCACGATCGGTAATCCACCTTGATTTTTGCTAGGATCAATTACCGCCTGTGCGAGTGAAAACAAGGCTTCACGTGAACCATTTACGGGCAAAATTTGCGTCGCAGCATCTGGGTTGGGAATGTCATAACGTTGAGCCAGCCAATTACTGATGGCGATGCGCAATTCCTCGATGCCGTTGGTTGATGGGTAATTAGCCAATCCATTCAAATTCGCAACTAAGGCATCTTTAATCAATTGGGGCGTGGCATGCTTAGGTTCGCCTAAGCCCAGGCTGATAGGACTGTAATTTGGATTAGGCGTAATGCCAGCAAACAGGCGTTTTAATTTTTCAAACGGATAAGCTTGTAATTTTTCTAAATTGGGATTCACGGAGAAATTCACTTAAAAATACGGAGAAAATACGAAGAAAGTAAGATTTAAAATTAAAACTTGGCAATTGCGCTGCTCTAGTGAGTTTGCTTCGGTCATTTTTTTTGTGAGCAAAAACCAAACAAATTCGTCGCGCAAATAATCTCGTATTATAGCCGTGCTTAGAGTGTGCTAACGAGCTAGTTCACGGAAGTTCGTGGCATTCTCAAAATAAACTGTCAAGGGCTGGGTTTTTTAGCGTCGTCAGCTTGCCAAAATCTGCAAAACTAGGGCTGCAGAATGTTATGATGTGCGGTCTTACTTGTTTGAATGGTAAGTTGAATGCTGAAAAAAATGCCATCTATTGTTATGTTTCTACAGAAATGAAAGACGTATTGCTAGCGTGATGCAAATGAGTAAAATATATGCATCTTGGTCTAAAAATCGATAAATAAAAATAACGTGCGCTTAACTTCTATTAAATTAGCTGGATTTAAATCCTTCGTAGATCCCACTCACTTTCATGTTCCTGGCCAATTAGTCGGTGTGGTTGGTCCAAATGGCTGCGGTAAATCGAATATTATCGATGCCGTGCGCTGGGTCTTGGGCGAATCGAAAGCGTCTGAATTGCGTGGAGAATCCATGCAAGACGTCATTTTTAATGGTTCCACACACCGCAAACCCGCTGGACGCTCGTCGGTAGAGTTGATTTTCGACAACAGTTTAGGCAAAGCAGCAGGGCAATGGAGCCAATATGCCGAGATTGCCGTCAAGCGTACTTTGACGCGAGATGGCACTTCGACTTATTACATCAATGGCCAGCCAGTGCGCCGCCGTGACATTCAGGATATTTTCTTAGGAACCGGCCTCGGGCCGCGCGCTTACGCGATTATTGGCCAGGGCATGATTTCCCGGATTATCGAATCGCGTCCTGAAGAATTGCGCGTATTTTTGGAAGAAGCCGCCGGTGTATCGCGCTACAAAGAACGTCGCCGCGAAACTGAAAACCGAATTCACGACACCCATGAAAATCTCGTGCGCGTCGAAGACATTCTGCGTGAGTTAAATAACAATTTAGAAAAACTCGAAGCGCAGGCTGTTGTCGCCAATAAGTATCATTCTTTACAAGCAGATCAGGAAGAGAAACAAAAGTTACTGTGGATGTTGCGTAAGCGGGAAGCCGCAACTGAACAAAAAAAGCACTTCGCTGAAATCGAAAAATGCCAACTTGATTTGGAAGAGCAAACCGCCAAGCTACGTCATGTAGAGTTAGAGCTTGATCAAATGCGTCAGGCGCACTATGCAGTCGGCGACAAAATGCACCAGGCACAAGGTAATTTGTACCAAACCAATGCTGAGATTGGAAGTCTCGAAGCGCAGATTAAATTCGTCATCGAATCACGCGCACGTTTGCAATCTCAATTACATTCCTTGTCTGCACAACGCGATCAATGGCAGCGTCAAGGTCAACAATTTCAAGACGATTTATCCGATGCAGAAATGCACGTCGAAGAATTAGCAATGCGCTGTGAGCAAGCGCAAGAAACCGTAGCTCAGCAGAACGAAAGAATTCCGGCGTTAGAGCAAGTCTGGCGTGATGCGCAACTCAAGTCGACCGAGTCACGCGCTAAAATTATGCAGATGCAACAGCAGATAGAACTCGAATCTGCGCATCAACGCAATGCCTCAAATATTCTGAACACTTTAGCGGTACGCCGTGAACGTCTAAATCAAGAGAAGCAAGGCCTGGTCATTCCAGATTCTTCGCATCTACAAAATCTGGCCCTGCAGCTCGAAGAAAAAAAGCAGATGCTAGAAGAAACGACGATGCAACTAGAAGAAGCGCAAGAGCGTGTGCCACAGTTGGAAGAAGAACGTCGTTCGGCTCAAGAGCAAGTTAATAAAGACACGACACAATCAGCTCAGCTCGATGCGCGACTTGCAGCTTTGAAATCGCTGCAAGAAAAAGTCGAAAGCCAAGGCAAAGTTCAGCCATGGTTGGCGAAACATGAATTAGAAAAATTGCCCAAACTATGGCAAAAAGTGCAGATAGAAAATGGCTGGCAGACAGCATTGGAATCCATCCTGCGCGAGCGGACTTCCGCTTTGGAAATGTCGAATTTGGAATGGGCAAAAGCCTTTTTCAATGACGCACCGCCAGCGAAATTAGCACTGTATGCACCACAAGTCATCGCGCCTGTCGCGATGGTCGAGGGATTAAAACCACTGCTCAGTTTGTTGCAGCTTAGTGAAGCCGGTGTGCGTAGTGTGATGCAAGATTGGTTGCACAATGTGTATATTGCGCCCGATGCGCCGACAGCATTTGCTGAGCGCGCAAAGTTGCCAGCAGGCGCAAGTTTTATTACTAAAGAAGGTCATTTGATAAGCGCGAATAGCGTACGATTTTACGCTGCAGATTCTGAACAAGATGGTGTGCTTGCACGTCAGCAAGAGATTGAAAACATCACGAAACAAGCCCGTGCGCAACATCTGTTGGCAGATGAGGGCAAAACCCGCGCCGTGCGCGCCGAAGCTTTGTTGAGTCACGCAACGCAGGCTTTGCAAGAGCTGCGTGTGCGCGTTGCTGGCTTGACGCAAGCGGTTCATGGTCTGCAAATCGAGTACATGAAATTGGCTGAAGTACAGGAACGCTTCAATCAACGTAGTACACAGATTCATTCAGACTTGGCTGAAATCGCTGAGCAAGAGCAAGAGCAGCAAACTGCACGAACTGAATCGGAAGCGAAGTTTGAAGAGCTCGATATCGCCTTGGCTGAAATGCAGGAAACCCATGAAGATGGACAAACGGCTTTCCTCGAAAAAGAGCAGCAATTGAATGACGCGCGATCTCGTCTTCGTGATTTGGAATTGGCAGCGCAAGAAGCGAGTTTTTCTGAAAAAACGCATCGCGTCAAAATGGAAGAACTCAAGCGCAGTATTGCCACTGCCTTAGAGCAGTCCTCGCAATTGTTTGCGAATATGCAGCAAGGTCAGCTTGAATTGGAAAGCATGGATGAGCAGACCGCGCACGCTGGTTTGCAAACGCTGTTGGAAAAACGTAGCGATCAAGAACGTGTTTTAGCTGACGCGCGTCATGAGCTCGATCAGCTGACACAAAAACTACGGCATGCAGAAGAATCAAAAATGCAAGTCGAGCGTAGCTTGCAGCCGCAACGTGATCGTATCGTTGAATTGCAATTGAAAGAACAAGCGGCGCGTCTCAATCAAGAACAATTTGAAGAACAGTTACGTAATTTTGAAGTAGACGAAGCGGCGCTCGAAGAAAAATTACACGATGACTTGAAACCATCGTATTTGCAAGGCGAGGTAACCCGTTTAACCAATGCAATTGCGGCGCTTGGCGCGGTCAATTTGGCGGCCTTAGATGAGTTGGCGCAGGCGACTGAACGCAAAACTTTCCTCGATGCGCAATACGCTGATTTGACGGAAGCGATCACAACACTGCAAGATGCGATTCACAAAATTGATATCGAAACGCGTGATTTGTTGCAAGATACGTTCAATCGCGTGAATCATCATTTTGCCGAATTGTTCCCTATCTTGTTTGGCGGTGGTCAGGCAAAATTGATTATGACGGGCGACGAAATTCTTGATTCTGGCGTGCAGGTGATGGCTCAGCCGCCAGGTAAGAAGAATGCGACGATTCATCTACTGTCTGGTGGTGAAAAAGCCTTGACGGCAACTGCATTAGTGTTTTCGATGTTCCAATTGAATCCAGCGCCGTTCTGCTTACTCGATGAGGTCGATGCACCATTGGATGATTCAAATACCGAGCGTTTCTGTAATATGGTGAAACGTATGTCTAGCAATACACAATTTTTATTTATCTCCCACAATAAGATTGCAATGGAGATGGCACAACAATTGATTGGTGTCACCATGCAAGAGCAGGGGGTTTCTCGAATCGTTGCAGTCGATATGGAATCGGCAGCAAGTTTAGTTGGTGAGGGTTAAGCAGTATGTCAGAATTAACGATGAGTTTGATCATTGCAGGTGGCGCATTTGTAGTGGTGGTTTATATTTACAGTAAATGGCAGGAATATCGCGCAAGAAAAAGTGTCGATCGCGCCTTTTCTGGTGGGCATGATGATGTCTTGATGAATGCTCGCGACGATGCGGATTTGATTCGTCAAGAACCTCAATTTGATCAAGACGACTTAAGTAATATGAGTGAGGCGGAAACTTCGGACGCCTTCAATGCCGATCAGGTTCAAAACAGTAAGCCTGAGTTTGATGCCACGATCTATGGTAAAGAATTATCGGTGGATGATTTGATCGACTGCGTAATTCCACTCGAATTCGAAGCGCCGATTCGTGGCGAGAAATTACTTAAAGAAATCAGTGATTTGAAATACGTGGGACGTAAGCCGGTGCATTTCATCGGTTTAACGCACGATGGACAGCGCGATGAAATTGCGCATGGCGGTGTTTACACAGCACTGTTTGCTGGCGTACAAATGGTGAGTCGTAGCGGTCCTTTGAATGAATTGGAATATTCCGAATTCGTCAGTAAATTGCGCGAAATCGCTGATCGCCTCAATGCCCATTCCGATGTGCCAGACATGAATCGCGTCATGTCGAATGCTCGGGAATTGCATCAATTCGTCGCCGAGCATGATGCGCAACTGAGCGTGAATGTCTTATCCAATGGTGCACCTTGGGATATCACGACTTTATTGGGAGCCTTGGAGAAGCAAGGCTTTGATGTGCGTCCAGATGGTCGTTTGGTCATGCCGGATGGCGATGTCGGTAATTTATTCACCCTCTCTACCAACGTCAGTGCCAGCGAGACTGTCACTTCTAAATTAACCTTGTTGTTGGATGTGCCTTGCGTGTCGCCGGATCTCGAAGGCTTTGGTGTTATGGCAAAGTGCGCGCGCTCTTTGTCATCTCGACTTGGCGGCACCGTGGTTGACGATGGAAATAATCCTATTTCCGAGCAAGCCTTAGCGGAAATCGCGGATCAAGTTCGTGAATTTTGTAATGCAATGGCGGTGGCTGAGATTCCAGCTGGTTCACGTCGCGCTAAACGTCTATTTAGTTGAATAGGTAGAGCGCTTCATCATGCAAAATGATTTATTTGCCGGTAATGTGGTTCCGCAAACCGGACGTGTAGTGGAGTCATTGCCAGAATTAGCGCAGCGTTTGTGTCGCGAGTTGACGCAACATGGCTATAACTATTACACCCTGGATGCACCAACGATACCCGACGCGGAATACGATAAGCTCTTTCAGCAGTTGCAAATCCTAGAGGCACAGCATCCCGAACTAAAAACGACCGATAGTCCGACCTTGAGAGTAGGCGGTGCCATACTGCCGGAATTCTCTCAGGTTCAACATGCGGTCGCGATGCTGTCTTTGAATAATGGTTTCGAGGACGAAGATGTGATCGCGTTTGACCGCCGTGCGCGCGAGGGACTAGAACTCAATAATCAAGATCTTGAATACGCGATCGATTTAAAGTTTGATGGATTGGCGATTAATCTGCGCTATATCAATGGCGTATTTGCGCAGGCAGCAACGCGTGGTGATGGCTATACAGGTGAAGATGTCACGGAGAATATCCGGACAATTCGTAGCGTTCCATTACGATTGCGTTGTGAAAATCCTCCCGCAACATTGGATGTGCGCGGTGAAGTTTTGATGTTCAAGGCTGATTTTGATAAGCTGAACCAGCGCCAACGCGACCTCGGTGCCAAAGAATTTGCCAATCCTCGTAATGCCGCAGCAGGCAGCTTACGTCAACTCGATTCGACCATTACGGCGCAACGGAATCTGCGTTTCTTTGCCTATGGCATTGGCCTGTTAGAAGGAGCAGAATTACCGGCCTCGCATCGTGATTTGCTTGATTGGTATCAAAGTATGGGCATTCCGACTTGTGAAGAAAAAGCCTTGGTCAAAGGTGCGCCTGCGCTGTTAGATTTTTATCGCTGCATACAAGAAAAGCGCGCCCAATTGCCTTATGAAATCGATGGTGTGGTCTACAAAGTTAATCGCTTTGATCAGCAAGCAACTTTGGGTTTTGTATCACGCGCACCGCGTTTTGCAATCGCGCATAAGTTCCCAGCTGAAGAAGCTTTAACGACCGTACTCGATATTGAAGTGCAAGTCGGTCGTACGGGTGCAATTACACCAGTGGCTCGTTTAGCGCCAGTGTTCGTCGGCGGCGTGACAGTCACCAATGCGACTCTGCACAATGAAGAAGAAATTCAGCGCAAAGATGTACGCGTTGGCGATACGGTAATTGTGCGCCGCGCTGGCGATGTGATTCCAGAAGTCGTTGCGCCTGTTTTGGAAAAACGACCAGAGCAAACTAGTGTGTTTGTATTGCCGAAACAATGCCCGATTTGTGGCTCCGATATAGTTAAATTAGAAGACGAAGCCATTGCTCGTTGCTCTGGCGGCTGGATCAAATGTGCGGCGCAACGCAAAGGTGGTTTGTTCCATTTTGCATCACGTAAGGCTTTGAATATCGAAGGCTTAGGCGAGCAATTGATTGAACAATTGGTCGATAAAAATGTGGTAACGACCGCCGCTGATTTTTATAAATTGGGCTTGATGGCGTTGGCTGAGCTTGATCGCATGGCAGAGAAATCCGCGCAAAATGTACTCGATGCGCTTGAGACTTCGAAATCAACCACTTTGCCGCGCTTTATTTATGCGCTAGGAATTCGCCACGTTGGAGAATCGACGGCGAAAGATTTAGCCCTGACATTTGCCGATATGGAAGTGATGATGTCGGCGACAGAGGAGCAATTGTTACAAGTGAACGATGTCGGTCCAGTTGTCGCGCAATCGATTATTCGTTTTTTTGCTGATCCATTTAATGTGGAGTTGGTGCGTCAGTTGCTTGCTTCTGGAATACACTGGCCAGCAATAGAAAAACCGGATTTTAGTACGGCCGTTTTTGCTGGTAAAACTTTAGTCTTGACGGGGACTTTGCCGACTTTGAGTCGCGAACAGGCGGGTGCGGTGATTGAAAAGAATGGCGGCAAAGTAGCAGGTTCTGTTTCCAAGAAAACCAGTTATGTAGTAGCCGGTGAAGACGCTGGCAGTAAGCTATTAAAGGCCCGAGAGTTGGGTGTTACGGTTTTGTCTGAAGAAGAGTTGCTTGCGCTTTGTACTAAAGAATTATGAACGCATAGTAGGTTGGTGCTGAACAAAGTGAAGCTCAACAAGGTTCGATAGCACAATAAGTAAAAATAAGCAAAAATATAAAAAGTAAAACATTGGTGAGGGACACAAATGCAAAGAATTAAAAAAGCCGTTTTCCCAGTAGCAGGATTTGGTAGTCGTTTTCTACCAGCGACGAAGGCACAACCTAAAGAAATGTTGTCAGTCGTTGATAAGCCGCTGATTCAATATGCGGTCGAAGAAGCGGTAGAAGCAGGCATTACCGAAATGGTATTCATCACAGGACGCAACAAGCGCGCGATTGAAGATCATTTCGATACCGCCTATGAATTGGAAAGCGAGCTTGAAGCGGCAGGTAAGCACGCTTTGCTCGAAATCGTGCGCAGCGTCATTCCGAATAACATTAATTGTATCTACATTCGTCAACAAGCTGCCTTAGGCTTAGGGCATGCTGTGCTTTGCGCTCGTCCGGTGGTCGGTGATGAGCCATTTGCGGTGTTGTTAGCGGATGATTTGATGGATGTCCGTCCCGGGCAAAAAGGTGTTACCGCACAAATGGCGGATATTTATGCGCAAGAGGGCGGCAGTATCGTCGCGGTGCAAGATGTTTTGCGTGAATTCACTAATCAATACGGTATCGTCAGTGGGGCGCCATACAAGCCGAATTTGGAACGCATGCACGGCATCGTCGAAAAACCAAAACCAGAAGACGCTCCATCAACGCTGGCAGTGGCAGGGCGCTATGTATTGTCGGGGAAAATCTTTAATTATTTGGAAAATTTGGGCAAGGGTTCTGGTGGCGAAATTCAATTGACCGATGGGATCGCAGCGATGTTAAAGGATGAGCCCGTGTTCGCCTATCGCTGTGACGCGAAACGCTACGATTGCGGTTCTAAATTAGGCTACCTCAAAGCCAGCGTTGCACTTGGTTTGAAGCATCCTGAAGTGGGTGAAGAGTTTGCCAAATATTTGCACGAATTGATGGGTTCTAAGTAATTGCTATTGATACTAATAGGAGATGTGAAGCTATGATCTATCCAATTTTAAAAATGGGTGACCCACGCTTACTCAAAGTATCGGATGTTATCCAAGAATTTGACACACCAGCTTTGCATCAGTTAATTTCGGATATGTTTGACACCATGCGGCATGCTAACGGCGCAGGTTTAGCGGCTCCGCAAATTGGCGTCAACTTGCAATTGGTGATCTTCGGCTTCAAACAAAATCCACGCTATCCCGATGCACCGAATGTGCCTGAGACGGTATTGATCAATCCTGTGTTGACGCCTTTGTCGAATGAAACTGACGATGCTTGGGAAGGCTGTTTGTCAGTGCCCGGCATGCGAGGTTTAGTGCCGCGCTGGAGTCGTTTGCGTTATGAAGGGTTTGATCAGTTTGGTCAGAAGATTTGTCGCGATGTGGATGGTTTTCATGCGCGAGTGGTGCAGCATGAGACGGATCATTTGAATGGGGTTTTGTATCCTATGCGGATTAAGGATTTGACACAGTTTGGGTTTACTGAGGTTTTGTTTCCTGAGTTGGATCCTGATGAGGATGATTGAGGTTTTTGTGTTTCGTTTCGATTCGTTTAACTTCGCGGTTGTTTTACGGTTAGTAGGTCGGGGGTAGCCCGACAGCTACTCACTTTTCTTGCTTCGCCAAGAAAAGTAAGCAAAAGAAGGCGACCACGCTGCCACTGGCCTTCGGCTTCCCAATTGTGCAGGACAAAAAATGGGAAAGTGTCGAAACTCGCTTCGCTCAGACAACGACACTTTCTTTATCCATTTTCTGTCCAGCACAATTGGCAGTGTCAGAAGTGGAACGGCATCAAAAGCAAAATCAAAATCAAAGTCAAAATCAAAAGCAACGATTGATAAAAGCTAATAGGAAAAGAGCCAGCGGTTGATAACGATTGTTTTGATGTTGGGGTTGTTGTTGACCTACCTCCGTTTGAGACGATGTAATTTGTGCTTCACGGAAAATGGATAAGAAAGTGTTGTTGTCTGAGCGTAGCGAGTTTCAACACTTTCCCATTTTTTGTGATGCACAAATTATGCTGAAGCGTAGCGTAAGCACCCGAAGGGCGAGTCTACGGTCG
>CAUPNA010000153.1:0-9734 GCA_963512475.1 uncultured Undibacterium sp. | reverse complement strand
TCCTCCCCGTATCGCTTTTCAAGTCAGCAGCAAAATTGATTCACGGACGATTCTCGATCAGATGGGTGCGGAGTCCTTGTTAGGTATGGGTGATATGTTGTACATGCCGCCCGGCACAGGTCTGCCAGTGCGCGTGCATGGTGCTTTTGTTTCAGATGAAGAAGTGCATCGTGTGGTGAAGTATTTGAAAGAGCAGGGCGAACCTAATTATATCGAAGGCATTCTAGAAGGCGGCGTATTAGAAGAGGGCGGTGATGCAATAGCTCCAGGCGAAGGCGGCGGTGAAGCGGACGCTTTATATGATCAGGCAGTCGCTATCGTATTGAAGAATCGTCGAGCGTCTATCTCCCTGGTTCAGCGTCATCTGCGCATTGGCTATAACCGCGCTGCGCGCCTGTTGGAGCAGATGGAAACCAGTGGTGTCGTATCAACCATGCAATCGAATGGCAATCGTGAGATTTTGGTGCCGGCGGGTAATGCTGAGTAGACCTTATTGCTCGTCACTGCGTTAAGAATCTATGTCAATAAAACAGAATTGGAACTATTTTGAAATCCCTAAAGAAAAGTATGTGTCGTATCAGTATTAGTGCAATTGCCTTGAGTTTGATGTTCGCAGGATTGAATGCGGCACAGGCTTCGGCAATAGATCAATTTAAGTCTTTTGTAGTGAATAACAAAACAGCGAAAGGCGAGTTTTTGCAAGTGCAAATGAAGACTGCAAATGGTGTTTCGAAAATTGGTAAATCATCTTCAGGTACATTTCGATTCGCACGCCCAGGTAAATTTATCTGGACTTATATCAAACCCTATGAACAAGTGTTACAAGCTGATGGTGACAATCTCTACTTGTACGATAAAGATTTAAATCAAGTCACGATAAAGAAGCTCGGAAATGCGATTGCGTCGAGTCCTGCAGCGATCTTGTTTGGCAATGTGGATTTAGATAAAAATTTTGTGATGAAAGATGTTGGTGTCAAGCAAGGCGTGGAATGGTTGGAAGCAACACCTAAGACCAAAGACAGTCAGTTTGAGACTATCGGCATTGGCATGAAAGACGGCGTTCCCGTGGGTATGGAGTTACGCGACAGTTTTGGCCAATTATCCTTGGTGACACTGAAAAATTTTGAGAAAAATCCCGCCTTTGCTACCGATCAATTTAAGTTTGTCGTACCGCAAGGTGCAGAAGTGTTGCGTCCATGATTGGAGGTTCGCAAGCCTCGTTATATCAACCTCTAGCTGAACGACTACGTCCACAGAGTTTGACAGAAGTTATCGGCCAGCAGCATTTGTTGGGTGAGGGCAAACCACTGCGAGTTGCTTTTGAATCGGGTGAGCCGCATTCTATGTTGTTGTGGGGGCCACCGGGTGTTGGTAAAACGACTCTGGCACGTTTGATGGCAAAGGCTTTTCAAGCCGAGTTCATCGCTTTATCAGCCGTCTTATCCGGTGTGAAAGATATACGTGATGCAGTTGAACGTGCGGAATTCGTGCGTGCCACATCACAGCGTCGGACTATCTTGTTTGTGGACGAAGTTCATCGTTTTAATAAGAGCCAGCAAGATGCGTTCTTACCACATGTAGAAAGTGGCTTATTTACTTTCATCGGGGCGACTACTGAAAATCCCTCATTCGAAGTCAATAGTGCGTTACTGTCACGTGCCGCTGTGTATGTGCTGAAATCGCTAACGGAAGATGATCTAACTCTGATGTTGGATAAAGCTTGTGTGCAGGAATTAGATGGTCTGCAATTTAGCGCAGAGGCAAAACAAAGTCTGGTGGCAAGTGCAGATGGAGATGGCCGTAAACTTTTGAATAATCTAGATATCACTGCACGTGCTGCGCAGGTTAAAGGTTTGAAAGAAGTTGATAACGTTTTGTTGGCAGAGTGTTTGGGTGATACACTGCGTCGCTTTGATAAAGGTGGCGACGCGTTTTATGACCAGATCTCAGCTTTGCATAAATCGGTGCGCGGTTCTAATCCAGATGCCGCACTATATTGGTTGGTGCGTATGCTGGATGGCGGCGCTGATCCACGTTATTTAGCGCGACGACTTATTCGTATGGCGAGTGAAGATATCGGTTTGGCCGACCCTCGCGCACTACGGATTAGTCTAGATGCAGCGGAGGTCTATGAACGTTTAGGTTCGCCCGAAGGTGAGTTAGCTTTAGCCGAAGCGGTGGTGTATCTGGCTTGTGCTGCGAAATCAAATGCCATCTATATGGCCTATAAACAAGCGCGTGCTTTTATCGCGAAAGATAAATCGCGTGGCGTGCCCGAGCATTTGCGCAATGCGCCGACTAAGCTGATGAAAGAACTCGGCTACGGCAAGCTCTATCGTTACGCACACGATGAACCGAATGCGTATGCAGCAGGTGAAACCTATATGCCTGAAGGTATAGAGGAGATACGCTGGTATGAACCCGTAGCACGCGGCATGGAAATCAAAATTGCTGAGAAGCTTGCCTATTTAAGACAGTTGGATCGAGACAGTTAAGTGCGAACTTATCTTAACTTATCCAAACTTATTCGAGCTAAACAAATAAACGGATAGTCGAATAGCCAGATATTGCTTGTCCGCGAACAGATAGTGTAGTGATCAAAAAATGAAATGCTTAGAAGATGGAAGCAAATTATCTTTGCCGAATCTATTTTTCGCCTCACTTCTTTCTCTCCCCTCCAAAAAAAATAGCGAAATTCGAGTGTAAATTTGAAGGTAAGTAAAGTGCGAATCTAGCGCAAATAGATGGCAAACGAAGTGTATTTTATGTTCCTCGGATTACTCTCAGAAACTGGAAACATCGATGCCACCATCTTAACTCAGGTGATTGCATAGTTCATACTGACATCTGAGCTTGCATTGCGAAGTAGCGCCCAAAACGGTTTGCGTAAAAATCTTTCAAAGTCGCTTGTTCCTGACGCACGAGTCCTTTTTGAGGTAGCTTCCCTGATAGTAGTAATTCCACCATGGCACAAATGCCGGATGCGGTGGTGAGTTGAATGGCGGAAAGTAACTTTCCATTGATTTCTTGAGCATAGATTTTTTTTGCATAGGACTCTTGCTCGAGTCGACCATTGCGCTTGCCTATGACGCTAACAAATATTAAGACAAGGTCTTGCTTGGTCATGGGGATAGATGTTTCCAACACATTTTTTAAAATGTGGCGACGCTCCGGTTTGCCTAATTCCAAATCTCGAATCAGCATTTTGACAATATCGCGATGACCGGGATAGCGTACCGTTTTGTAATTGAGATTTTGTACTTTTCCTTGTAGTGACTCAGCTAGCGTCCCTAAGCCACCGGAGGTATTAAAAGCCTCGTACTCTATGCCATCCAAAGAGAAATGCTCGATTTCTTCTAACGCTGAGGTTTCGCGTTGACGTCCATCCACGATGGCTTCGCAAGGATTGCAATACTCATTAATCAGACCGTCGGTGCTCCAGGTTAAATTGTACTTTAATGCGTTGTTTGGGAATGTCGGTAGAGCTCCGACGCGTAGTGTGACGTCGCGCAGGCTATTGAATTTGCCTGCAAGCTCATTGGCAAGAATAGAAATAAAACCTGGCGCGAGTCCACATTGGGGAACAAAGGCAGTGCTAGCGTTTGATGCGAGTAGCTTTACTGTACGTGTGCTTTCCACATCTTCGGTTAAATCAAAATAATGCGAGTTATTTTCTTTCGCCGCCTTAGCAATAATAGGCGTTAAAAAATAGGGACAAGCCGACAAGCTGATTTGTTGGCCTCGGATGAGAGTCGTTACGGCATCTTGATTGCTGAGATCCGCATGTAGGATTTTTACCCCGGGAAATTGTTCCTGCTCTACTTGCTGCAAACGCTGCTGGTCATGATCAGCAACAGTGATTTCGTAGTCGCCAGTGTGCGAGAGTAGATTCAAAATGGCGTCGCCAATTTTTCCAGCACCGAGAAGCGTTAATTTCGTTTTCATTGCGTGCTCCTATCTATTTTTATTAAACCTGAAAAAGATCTGTGTACTTATTTTTCTAGTGTAGTTGCTATGCGTGTCAGATAATAGAGCTGAAAATGACGTCATATTGGGTAATATTGATACGAAATGACGATGTTGAACGACAACTTAATCGAGCGACTTGATACCAAAGAGAGAGGCGGGAAATGAAACCTATTCTGGATGAAATTGATAACAAAATTTTGGCTTTGCTAATGGATAACGCGAGGGTGCCGGTTACGACCATCGCGAAACAAATTGGTATTGCACGCACCACCGTGATTGCGAGATTGCAGGCTTTGGAAAGACGTGGCGTGATTGCTGGTTATGGTGTGAGACTCAATCCAATTATGTATCAGCCTCTTGTAAGGGCTTATGTCGGCCTCTCGGTTGAGGCGCGTAACGCGCTAAGTTTGATCAAGTTTTTAGAACAATTGCCGGAGGTGGAGAGCTTGTGTGCTGTGAGTGGTGCGATTGATTATATGTTGACCCTACGCTGCGCGAGTACCGAAGTTCTCGATAAATTATTGGATCAAATCGGAAACCGTGATGGCGTGCGCCAAACGTCGACTTCGATTATTTTAAGTAAACGTATAGATCGCTCTTCGATTGGAGTTTAGCGAAAGGGGACGTGCAAAATGCAGTATTTGGACATGGGCACCGTTTGTTTGGTTTGCGCAAAAGAAAATGACCTGAAAAACAGGTCATTTTTTTCTTGTTTTGCTTTCGTACATCGAAAGTGAGGCACCTAGTCAGGCACCTAAGCGAGACTATTAAGAATTGCTTTGTGCTTTGCTGGAAGGTTTTTTGTCGTCGTTATTTTTCTTGGCATTTGCTGCTGGTTCGCTGAATTTTTGAGAACTTTGCTGTAAAACTTGTAAATGCACCGATGCTTTATCCATTCCACTGCGATCTATCTGTAGTGCACCTTGACCGCCATTTGCACCATCAGCTGGGCAGTTTTCTTGACAAGCTGGCTGGCTATTCATCTGAGATTGAGAAACCACAAATTCTTGGCTAAAGGCAAAGCCAGCGAAGGTAGCCAGAGTAACGCCGAGAGAAATTTTTTTCATATTCATGATAGTCAAAACTCCAAATGAATCGCAATGAAGCGATAAGTGTAAATCAAATCGTTAAATATACGTCAAACTAATTGTAATAAATTTGTATCAAAAAAGTATATGTTTGATAACTTCAATGATGTACCTAGGTTTGCTGTCAATATAAACTGGTATTTAAAGCTTGCTGCAAACATTAATCCAAATAATCGTCGGAAAACTGATTCAATTAGCCTAATTTTAGTATTGCTTCTTAACTCATAGAATTCAGTTGCTGTTGTTTTTTGTACGTATTATCGAAACTTAATTTGTCGGCCGCACTGAGGCGTTTTGCAGAAATGGTGATGATTTGCATGTTGCTATTCATTTGTTCTTTGTCGTAGTCCGCTTTTTGTTGAAGACTTAAGCGTTTTGCTTTTACGACGATGGTTTGGGTGCTGGTCGTCTTTGCGTATGATTTGGCCGATGTGCTTGCATCAAACTGGTTGCCTGCAAAACTAGCGGCGCAAAAAATACTATTGATTGCAACTGCGGTGAGGAGTGAAGCGAGTTTTTGTAAGTTGCTAGACATGATTGTTTCCTTTTGAGTAGTGGATTACTGAATTTGATGTTGCCACTGTAAAGATATGTTGGATTGATCGCTAGCGAGATGCGACGAAATGCAGAATCGGCGGTATCAAAGCCAGCTTTTCTAACGCAGGTTGCTGCCGCTTTTTTTAAAGAACGTCTATTTGGTATTCCAAACAGTTGCCGCAGATAAATGATGTCGGTTTTGTTGTAGTGACTTAGCGTTGTGGCGATTTATGCTGGCTTTTACCGTGGCTAGTTATGGAATGTCTGCGCATACTCCGTTCACCCCGCACCTTATGCACTTCATACCGTCAAACATTACTTTGGTCGAAAAGACACAGCGAAGTTCAGTGCGATGTTTTACAGTGCAGTTGCTTTTACAGTTTCTTTATCAAGGATCATTCATGAAAAATTCCACTAAACAGTATTTGTATTCCGTCTTGCGTCAAACATGGCAGGAGTTGCGTGTGTTTGGAACAAAATCTGCAAAGGTATTGATGCGCACACCCTTGCCACGCCTTTTGATGCTGTGTATTGGTATCGCGCTGCTGATAACTATCGTGCCTTTGGTGTTAAGCTTGTTTGTGATATTTTTGTTAGTTAAGCTGTTTTTAGCTTTGGTTGTGATGAACGTTCGCAACCCAACGGCTGAGAGTGGCAGAACAGGGGGCGATAAGCCACAGTGGTCTTACAAGGAAAGTGAAGAGACGCAGTTGATTCGTTTTGAACGTATTCCTTACCGTCGCGACGATAAATAATTTTTGTGGCGATCAGTGATTGCCTTGCCAGTAAAAATGCCCTCAAAAGTGAGGGCATTTTATTTTGTATGACGGGTTATTGATCGGCTACTGATTAAAACGACTTGGTCTTGGGATGGGGTAGATTTCCTTCTGGCGACCATCGATATAACGCACCTTTGTTCCATCAAAATACGCATCTTCTTCCAGCATGATGCGTACATCTTTTTTCCACTCAGGAATGGCACTAACCGCATTTAATTCTATGGAGTAGGCGGTGCGCGGACGTAAGGCTTGATCACCCGTGCCTTCAACTTTCGCCTGATTGTCCCACATGCCAATGGCCGGGCCTGCTGCATGTCCATGATAACCGATTGGATGTGAGTAGATTGTCGCTGCGATATTCTCTTTCTTAGCCTGACTTAAGGTATCTGCCAAAATTTGGTTGCCGGTTTTGCCTTCTTTAAATTGTGAGGTCAGAATATCTTGCAGGCGATTGGCTCTGTCAAATGCCTGACGTAGACTTTCAGGAACTGTTGTCTCGCCCGGTTTTAAAATATAGGCATGTTGTTGAATGTCTGTATTCAAACGTAGGTAGGTAATACCAATATCTACATGAATTAAATCGCCCGGTAAAATGACATTGCTTTTTGGACGAGCAGAAAAGCTCCGGTGCGCTTCGTCCTTATTCGCATCCATGCGTTGAATGTCTACCGTAGGATGGAACCAAGTGTCATAGCCCAAGTCGCGTATTTTTTGACGGAACCACCATACGACATCGTCGCTGGTTGTGATGCCGGGAGTGATGACCTGTTCAGAAAAACCTTCTTCAATAATTTTATGGGTGGCGTTGATCAACTGCGGATAAAACTGCATTTCACGTGCCGTGCGCGTTTCCAACCAGCGTATTGCCAGCGGTTCAGCAGAGACAAGTTTGTTCTTTAAATCCGCTGGTAATTTCTGTACTAATTCTTGGTATTCCGTATGATCAAGACCATCAGCGTGGGCAAAATGCACCGAGGTGTTGATGCCGATTTTTTGAGGATTGCGTTGGCGAATGAGACTTACCAAAGCGTCCCATTGGTCAGGAAATTTCTGTGTATCCCACGCCGCTTTGATATTGTCGCCAAAGTCATAGCGTGCAACGGCCAATTTCTCAAATTTTTTACTTTGTGGGTCACGATAAAATAACAGCATGGTGCGACGACGTGCGCTGAGCCATTCCGCTGGTAGCATCGTTTTTAGCACCGGATCTTCATTGTACTCACGTCCTATGACTAGCCACATATCGATGCCTGTTTGGGTCATCATGTCGGGTAGCAATTGCTCAAAGCGTTCTGCCAAGTTCTCATTGACGACACGCGCTTGGTCGCGTACCGATAGAATTTGTGCCTGACTAGGTAGTGCGAGAAAAATACTCACGATACTGAGTGCGCCTAGAAGTTTTTTCATAAAAGATCCTTTTTGTTCGTGTGCGGAAAACTGATTTCTCGCTTTGAGAATCCTACCCTTGAATCAGTCGATGCAGCAATATTTATCCTAAGTTTGATTGACCAGTTTCTTTAGCATAAGTTCAGCACCCTGATGCATTGTTCTCTTTTTTAGAGCAGGTTTTTTCTTATGATTAATTTGCGTGTAAACGATATTTACGCTTATTTTGTCATTATGAATTTTCTATAAAGCCTAATTTATTGACAATTCCTGATTAGGTAAGGATACTTCCTTCGTCACGACGCCATTGGTGCAAATGCTGATGCAAGTACCAACTCGTCTTACTTGATCGATTTTCTTTTGAGTTAGCAGGGAAATAAAAAATATGATTGCACTACAAAATATCCGTAAAACCTATAAGCAGGGAGGAAATGAAATTCGTGCCTTAGATGGCGTGGATTTGTCGATTGCACGCGGTGAGTTTGTCGCGATTATGGGTCCTTCTGGTTCAGGTAAATCGACCTTGTTGAATGTCTTAGGCGCGTTGGATAAACCTGATAGTGGTACTTATCATTTGGAAGACGATGAAATTGGTAGTATGGACGATGACGCTTCTTCCGATTTGCGCAATCGTCGGATTGGTTTTGTGTTTCAGTCCTTTCATTTGTTGCCGCGTTTAACAGTTTTAGAAAATGTCTTGCTTCCCCAGCGTTACGCAGCCGTAATTGACAACAGTGCAGAGCAACGTGCGCGCGTCTTATTGGAACGTATTGGTTTGGGGCAACGCATGAGCCATTTACCCGGCGAGCTATCAGGTGGGCAACTACAACGTGCTGCCATTGCACGTGCTTTGTTGAATCAACCTGCTTTACTATTAGCTGACGAACCAACCGGCAATCTTGATTCTAAAAGTGCGACCGACGTGCTGGCTTTGCTGGCTGAATTGCATGCGAATGGTCAGACTATGGTGTTGGTAACACACGATCCAAATATCGCAGCAAAAGCACAACGCACCATACATTTGAAAGATGGCAAAGTCGACGAGGTGCAGCTATGAAGTACACACGTTTAGCATATGCATCTGTATTGCTTTGCGCTTCTCTATCGGCATTAAGTGCGCATGCGCTTGATAAGCCAATAGATAAGCCTACAGATAAGTCTACCGAAAAGCTTGGCAATAAACTTGCAACGTATCATCGGCCCGTTTTATTGACTGGCGAAGTACAAGCCATCGATTCATGGCCAATTTTAGTGCCAGTCTCGAACGTTTCTCCGGTAACGCTCAGATATTTTGTTCCTGAAGGTGCTACGGTGAAATCAGGCGAAGTCATTTTGCGAGTCGATTCACAAGGTGATTCAGAGTTGGAGCGTTTGGAGCTTGAGCTTGTTCAGACGCGGGAACGAGGGTACAAAGAAGCAGCCGAATTAGATGTAAAAACCGTCGAAGGGGAACGTGCTTTAGTGACCGCGCAAGCTGCTTTAGCCAAGGCGAAAATTGATGCAGCTTTACCGAAGGCGCAAATTTCGGCTTTGGATTTCGATAAATATCAGGGCGAACTAGATCGAGCCACGCGCGATCTGGTCGTGAAACAAAAAGCCTCAGACAACGCTCGCGATGCCGTGAAACGAAAGCTGGAAGATGGCGAATTGGCGGTCAAACGGCTGCAAATTCAAATTGCTTATGCAAAAGTGAAGCAAGCGCAGAGTGAGGTGCGCGCCGGTCGCGATGGTATTGTGATTCATGGCTATGATGTTTGGAATGGCAAACGTCTAGATGAGGGTGGTGCAGCTCATATAGGTTCCATGGCCGGGCAAATCATGGGTGCGGGGAAGTTGAAAGTGATTGCCTGGGTGCTCGAAGCTGATCGTCCATTTTTAAGTGAAGGGCAGGCGATGAAGTTGCGCTTCGACGCTATTCCTGATTCTTTGACGACAGGCAAAATTGAACGTATCGCCAGTGCGCCAGAAGCTAGGG
>CAUPNA010000152.1:0-9796 GCA_963512475.1 uncultured Undibacterium sp. | reverse complement strand
CGCCAAAAATGCTGGGTAGCCCAATGCCTCCCAGTAGCGCGCATATTGCCAATAAAGTGGCGCTAATGCTTGTTGTTGCTCATGGGCAGATTGCGCTAGCTTTTGCATTTTGATTTGTAGCCAGACCACTGGCAGCCAGCAAATTCCCGCAAGAAAATACAAACCTAAAGACAATAAAATCCATGGCGTGTCTAAGGCCCATCCTGCGAGATGCGCGAGTGCAATTCCGCTGATTGGTTGAATGATGACAGCCGGCGTAGTAAAGCACCAGTCCGCACGCACTACGAGACGTGTAACGACGGCAATCGTCGCGACATTTTTGCTACGATTGCAAAAGTAGAGATAGAAAGCAGAGCCGAATCCAGTGCCGACCAACAGCACGGAGGAAACGATGTGCAGGGTTTTGAGTAAGAGATAGGTATTCATTTTGTGGTTGATTTAGTTAATAGCTTAGTCGTTAGTTGTATTTTTTTAGTTTATTGACCGTTCTTTCGCTCGCGATCAAGACAAACAAGATCGCCAGTATTGGCAGATTTTTAAGAATGGGCGCGAAAGGATGTATGAGAAATTCAGGTAAACACACGCCAATGATGAAAGAGTAGCTGACTATCAAAACCGATTGAAACAACCATAAGTGTCGGCTTGGGCGCCAGAGTGTAGCGATCCCTAGCAGCATATCGATGCTGCTTGCTAGATATAGGACGAGTAACGCTATTTCTCCATGAATTCCGACTTGTGCGAGCATGTGTAGGCTATCTTCACGCGGATAAATCCAGAGCGAAATAATGCCAGTGCTGATCCACAAGAAGGCGAGTATTGAGCGAAACAAAAGCTGCGACCAACTCGCTATCGCCGCCGCCGCTAGAGCTGGTGTGTGTTGATTAGTAAACCAGTCGTCTGCTCCTCTTGGAGTTTGTCCTAGAAATTGCGTAAAGGCTAGACTGTCTGCGACATTGCCTTGTTCCAGCATGTGTAGCGTTTCTGGCGCAAAGACTTTTTGCGGTAGATAGCGCGCAAGAATGGCGCTGATGCGCATGACCGGCATTGGTATTCGAATGAACAAGGCGGGTGACAAATTCATGGTATGACGATAATGCCCGAGCATCTCACGATAACTTATGGATTTTGGTCCAACCGCACGAATAATTTGATGCAATACAGCATTCTGATTTTCAATTTGTAACAACCAAGTACGCACACACAAACAGATATCATCAATATGTACGGGTTGGAGCTCTTGTTCACCATTACCCGGTAAGGCGATGACCGGTAAGCTGGCGAGACTGCGGAATAATTTGCTACTAGCGCCATCTATTCCGACGATTAGGGAAGGGCGCAGGATTAAATGTGGACATGCGAGTTGGCTTAGAAATTGATCTGCGATTCGCTTAGTTTGCAAGTAACTACTGTGTTTTGCTGGCTTGACAGAGATGTTGTTGAGATAGCGATCATCTGGCCCCAATGCCGATATCTGTAAAATACCGCGCACACCTGCATCGTTTGCAGCTTGAAATAGCGCTATCGGTGTAGCTTGATGTATCGCAGCAAATGGCACTTCTCTAGTTTGCATCAAGATGCCAACTGCGTTGATGACGATATCGACGGTGCCTAATGCGGCTAAACGTTTTTTCCAAGTCTCGACTGAAGTATCTTTGCAGTAGTCGATCAGTAATTCACGCTGCCGTTCTGTTGTCTCGCTGCTGAATTGATGAACCCCATGAATGAGCTCATGCCCGGCTTGTTCCAACATTTGACTCAAATGGCGACCAACAAAACCATGTGCGCCACAAATTAGGATTTTCATCTTTCCTCCAAGGTGTCAGTGATGACTTATTGATGACTTAGTGATGAATTAAAGTTGTGCTGCAAATGCGTCCACAAAAATGCAGCTTACGCATCACTCTGTTCATTATTTTTAGATAGGGAGCAACTACCATTTTTACAAAATCGACTATTGCGTAGCGCACGTTTTGCTGCACGATCAGCAGCAATTTTGAATAGAAAGCCTGAGAGGCGGCTGGATAAGCGATAGCGATTGCGGGCTACATGAATATAAGCCCAATCGAACAGTGGTTTAAGTATTGGCAATCCAGTGGGCGCGGTAATCCAGCCCAAACCAACGGCACCATAAGCTAAGCGAAACACTTCTACACCTTTGGCAAAGCTACCATCGGGGCGTACAGCATGAATAATTTCCATCATTTCTTTTTTACTGGCGGGATAATGGCTATCATCAAAATCTACCGCAGACACATCGATAAAGCGCAATAAATCCTGATCGTTACGTGCTTTCAAATTCTCGATTTCCAATTTGCAGAGAGGGCATGATTCATCATAGAGTAGGGTGAGTGGGTAGTTGTTCATGGTGCTTCCTTGGTTTGTGAATTGATTGTGATATTTAATTTGGTTCTAAAATTAGCTCTTAAATTAATTCTTAAACTAAGCTTTTGTTTAAAGCACTTCTCTATATCGATATATCTTCACTTTGAAATTTTTTTACTTTTATTCTGTTATTTCTGTCGAGACAGAAATTGTTATTTAAAAAAATGCGCATCGCTATTTGCGTTGATGCGCGTTGTTTTGGTCTATTTTTCTTCGCCACGTACAAACTGCTGCACCTTAGCTCCCATTTTGAGTAGCTTCATCAACGTACTTGGTTCTAAGCGTAGCATTTCGTCGGTCCAGCTAGTTAAGGTCTTCATCAACGCCAGCGTCTCTGCAATACGGACTTTGCTGGCGCGGTCTTCTTGATCAATATCGGGGCTATCTAAACAAGCTTGCAAAGTTGCAATTGTTGGATTGAACTCGCGTTCCTTACGTTCACGGACAACCGTGCGGAATAGTTCCCAAACGTCGAGGGAGGTTTCAAAATGGGCGCGGCGATCGCCCATGACATGGGCAAGTTTGATTAGCTTCCAGTTTTGCAATTCTTTGAGTGAGTTCGATACATTCGACCGCGCAACACCAAGAGTATCGGCAATCTCTTCAGCAGTGAGCGGCGTGCCAACGATGTACAGGAGCGCATGAATTTGACTGACTGTACGATTGACGCCCCACATGGTGCCCATTTCGCCCCAGTGCAGTATAAATTTTTGTTTGACAGGTGTAAGTTCCATGGCTGCAGTGTAGGTTTTTCTCCAATTTCTGTCAAGACAGAAATTGGAGGAAAAAGGTGTAAGCACTAAAATAAAAAAGCTAGAGCCTAATGTTTTGCTCGATGCTTTACTTACAATGATCAGTTGCCGCTTGATACGCAACCACGAATAAAGACAAGATGCTACCACCTTGGCGCAGGCAATCTGGCTTTGCTGCCCGATTGGCTGCGCCTTGAAATTGTTCGTATTTGCTGGCTGGTGTATTGATTAAGGTCTTGTTACTGGCATCTGCCATTTTTTGAATGTCAGTCTTACTTGCTTCATAAGCTGCTCTGATCGCAGCGCTATTAAGTTTTCCTGATGCCCCAGTCATTGGCAAGCTATTTTTACTAGCGCCGAGCGTGGTTTCTTTTGAGCTATCACGGAAGAGTGGATCACTGCTCGTTACTTCCTTTCCCGTGACTGCAGTTGGCGCCGAATCCGAACTTTCGGTATCCGTTGTGCGCTGTTTTGCTATGAAGCTGGTTTTGAGCGTGGTAGCTGGCTTGCCAGTTTTTATTATGGTGTTTTTAGTCGGACTCTTTTTAGGCACTTCATTTGATTTTGTTTTGTCAGTTTGCTTGATGGGCGATTTGATCCAAGTCAGGATGAACTCTCGCGAGGCGCTTATGCCACTATTTTGATCTAGGCCGATGTGGATGAAATGCTGATTAAACTGAGCAAAAAAACTCAATGAAATGGTGACTGCCGCGGCTAATGCAAAGGCGCGCTGTATTCTTGTCTCAGGCTGCCACTGGCTTTGATAGGTAAGCAAGGTTTCAGACACTTAGGCTGGCTCCAGTAAAAGCAAGAGCATAACTTTAATCTCGACATAGTACTAGTTGCGTCTTGGGGTATTGCCGGATGCGACTTGTGGTACTGCCGTGCAGCATACGTTGATTTTGATTTGCGGTTTTTACTTGAATGATTGCGCTTTGCAATCTGGGTTAATTGATTAGCTAGGGCTATAAATTCGGTATTGGTTCTTTCCCGATTTTTTTGCCTCATACATTGCTTCATCTGCTTGTGCCATGATGGTGCTTTGTTCAAAATCTGGCGTACTCGTGAAAGCTATGCCCACACTTGCGCCAATATGAATTGCGGGAGTGTTTTCAAAAATAATCGCATGTGCTACTGAAGTAACAATCTTTTCTGCGATCGATTGGACTTTTTCTAATTGATCGATGTCTTTGAGAATAACGACGAATTCATCGCCACCTACCCTCGCTATAAAATCAGATTTTCTAACGATTTTTGCTAGCAGTTGCGAGAAGTGACATAAAACTTTGTCGCCAATATCATGACCAAACTGGTCATTCACTTCTTTAAAACCATCGAGGTCTATCATCAACAAATAAAAACTGTTGATGAGGCCGCCGTGCATTTCAAAGTGAACGCGTCCCATGGCTTTTTCAAACCCGAGTCGGTTGGCGATTCCAGTCAAGTGATCTGTTACCGCAAGTAGCGTCGCGGATTCTTCAATTTGTTTTCTCTCTGTGATGTCGTTAACCAAGCCCTGCAATACACCATCTTCTACTGCGCTGATGACTAGATTAATCCATTTTCTTTGTGGCGGCTCACCTACCTCTATCAGAAAATCTTCGGAGGCTATATGTTCCGAGTAGGTCGCATTGTCTAGCATGCTTTGCAGTCGCAGCGCATATTCTTGCAGATTATGGGTTAAGCTATTTTTGATATGTTGAATATTGGCTTCAATGGAAATGGCAAATAGACGTAAGTAAGCAGGGTTGGAGGAAATGACTTCTCCATTTGACTTTAATAAAAAAATTCCGGTTTCAGAATTCTCAAAAATTGCCTGGAATTTTTTCTCTCCTATCTGGTGGCGGATACGTAGTTCTCTTTCATCTTCAAGTAGATTAAATAATTTAGAAAACAGGGTATTAACGTCCCTGACCAATTGACCAATTTCATCTTTTTCATTTCCAGGCGGGAGTGTCAAACTGGCGTTGGCGTTCGGCGGCAAATGGTGTAAACGATCGGATATCGTTTTGATAGGGCGCGTGATCATGAACATGACGACATAGACAACGGCGCCCGCCATGATCAGTGCTTGCAAAATCAAGAGATAAGCAGTGATGCGAGCCTTTTTGTTAATTTGCTCGCGAATGAAAGAAAGATTCGGTGTCAGTTCTATCTGGCACACCGATTCCTTAGGATTAAATGGTGAGTAGATGACGCGTTGGATAAGTAGGTTTGGTTGCTCTCCCAAACCCAGCACAATATTAGGCTGAATGTTTTTATCTTTTCTTAATTCCGTGAGCGTCTGTTTATCAGAAAAGATTTTTATACTGGCCACGTCCTCGTTTTTTAGCAAGCCTTGTCCGACCTCTTTCGCCAGATTGGCATCAAACAGATAACACGCGATGCTGACAGTATTTTCGACCGTGCTAAGTAATGTATTCATGCGATTCTTAACCAACGCTTGTTCGGTATTTGCCTCCCACGAATAGGTAAACGCCGCGAAAATGCCTCCGACAAATAGGGCGATTGCCAATACCACTACGCTGCTTCTTACAACGATACTGGTGCGTAATAGTTTCAGCATGGTTGATAGTAGGAGAATGGATAGGTGAATGATTGGTTGAACTCAACGCAATGGATCAAAAACGACTTTAACACGCTTGTCGATTTTCTTTCTGTCTATGTAAGCAATCGCACCTCGCCGGCTACTGACGATATCGATCGCTTCTTCCTGGCTCGTCACCTGCTTGGGCGGCGAACCTTGACCTGAGAACATGAGCCTGGCCCAATAAGAGCTAATTTCAGATAACTCCTTATTTACCATGACGCTATAAAAATGGGCTTTTTCGGCGATGGGGTTTTCTAAGTCAAGTGGCTGCGCAGTGACTCCCGAGGCAAGTTTGCGATTTCGTCCCATATAAACATTGATGACTTCGTCCTTGCTCATCTGATCTACACCAGAGTTCCAATTTGCGATCACGACAAAATCACTCGCAGCCACACTGTGGGTAGCATAAGCGCCCAAGTTGAGTGCAGAAAGCATGATGAGTAAGCGTCGTTGTCGGTGCATGATAGCGTTTAGCTTTTACTCAGTTAAAAATAAAATTAAAAGTGAAACTGATGATATTACTCTTACCATCCCATGAATCTTTGGATGACCTAACTAGCAGTCCTCGTGTGTTTTGGATGTGATCTACCTGAATCTTTAAATCACTACTGTTGCTAAGGTTATAGCGCAGCCCGACGGATTGTGAGTTTTGCGCACTCTGGGTATTGATCGAGATGTCTTGAATGCCGGAATTAATCGCATCAAACTGCGGGTTCACACCTGCTGGTAGGCCCGCAGATAGTGACTTAATTAGAATTGGGCGAGTTTTTGCGACTGTGAAGTAGGGCGTCCATTCTTTCATACGATAGCCAACCGTAAAAAATGCTGCTTCATTAGAGCTGAAACCTGAAGTTTGTGATTTGAGCCGGCTGTACATGAGTTGAGCCTGCAAGGGACCTTGATCGTAGACCAGTCCGGCTGACAGGTAATGAATTTTTTTCTCTCTAAATGAGATGTCTTGTGCCAGCGCGGGCAAAGCGGGATTGATTGCCGTTAATTGCGGTGATCGTAGCGTTTCCAGAAATGGCACTAAACCGCCAAATTCATTATTAAATTTTAGTTGGGCTAAACCTACGCGAGCGAGCCAATGTTGAGATTGAAATTCAAGATGAGCGCCAATTAGCTTTGAGCCTTTCAGGGAAAAAAAATCATCTGGTATATTGGTCAGTATTTCCTCGGTTGCTTTACCCGCAAAGAGTTTGAACTTTGTTTGACTAGATTCACCGTTGAATTTGTAGACTAGATCAGCACCATCAATATGGGACAAAATTAAACCGCCAAAATATTCGACCGGCGGTCGTACCCATAAATAGGAGTAGGCAACATTGCGTGAATCGGCGAGCGGGTAGACGTCAAAGCCAAGGCGACCGGCGCGCAGGTCGAGTTCATCCGTCGGTGAGTATTTTGCAAACAGCCAGCTCACTTCAGGGCGAAAACCCTGATAGCTACGACGTGTCACAATTTGAGCCGTAAAGTCTAAATTGTCACTGGCCGTGGCTGATAGTTGCAAGCCGAGTAAAGAATCGATGCCTACATCGAAACGATGGCTGGCACCCACACCTTTGGTTTGCAATAGATCACGCAGGTAGTCGAACTCCCGGCTTGAATTATAAGCAAGGCCTACAGTGCCAAAGCCGCTCAGTTTGAGCGCATTGTCTTGCGCTGTAGCCTGAGCAGTCGCCTGAGCAGTCGTGTCAACAGAATACGCAGCACTCAATAAAAAGAGGCTGGAAATGCAGCGCCGTAGAAAAAAATCCTTCATAGGACCTCATTCTGAACTGAAAGACTTAGTGATGGCGTTTAGCCAGTAAAGTGCCCAAGTGCCTCAATCCATATTACACAGGTGCAATACGGCTTGCAATCTCTAATCGTTTTTACCTGACAATCTGTCGCCGTAATGCAATCATTCGCACTTCGTCACTGACTTTCGCTCACTTGCAGGATCAGTTTGCCAAAATTTTTTCCTTCAAACAGCATCATGAGCGCCGTCGGGAAATTGTCTAATCCTTCAACAATGTCCTCGCGTGTGTGAAATTTACCTTCAGTCATCCAGGCGCTCATTTGCTGGACAGCTTCAGGATAGCGTTGTACATAATCAAATACGACGATGCCTTCCATGCGCGCCCGATTGACTAGCAGCGACAAATAGTTAGCGGGGCCTTTAATTTCAGACGTATTGTTGTATTGTGATATCGCACCACAGATGATGATGCGAGCTTTTCGATTGATGCGGGTAAGCACCGTATCTAAAATCTCGCCGCCCACATTGTCAAAGTAAATATCGACGCCATCTGGGCAATGTTGTTTCAATCCGTCTTTTACGGCGCTGTTTTTATAATCTATGCAGGCATCAAAGCCGAGCTCATTGACGACAAAATCACATTTATCTTTGCCGCCAGCGATACCCACTACACGACATCCAAGTTGCTTGGCGACTTGACCAACGGTCTGGCCAACTGCACCTGCTGCGCCGGATACCACAACTGTTTCACCTGCCTTGGGCTGCCCGACATCTAACAAACCGAAGTAGGCGGTCATGCCAGGCATGCCCAGAGCGTTTAAGTATTTTGGTAAAGGTGCTAGTTTAGGGTCAACCTTGTAAAATCCCGCATAAGCATTATCCGCCGCACCTTGCCAATATTCCTGTACGCCGAGACTACCTGACACATAGTCGCCAACTTGAAAGCGTTCGGATTGCGACGCCAGTATCTGACCTATACCGCCAGCGCGCATGACTTCGTTAATTTCGACCGGGCGAATGTAGGATTTGCCCCCGTTCATCCAACCACGCATTGCCGGGTCTATCGACAGATATAAAGTTTTTACCAAAATCTCGCCTGGTTTTAGGCCTGTGACAGCTTCTTCGGTATGTTGCCAATCGCTATCTTTTGGAAAACCTACCGGTCGGGCGGCTAAGCGTATCTGACGATTGATAAGTGGCGCAGGTGTAGACATAGTAGAAGCTCCAAAAATATGGTTGGTGAAGCTCATGGCATAAATCCATAAGTAAAGTGACTATACCTCAATAAGAACGACTGTGCTTTTATTTGCGTTTGTTATCGTTTGCATTCATTCCAGCGGTTTCTAGATAAAACCCGCTTGAACATGAGACAATGTTCCTTCTGAAATAGCCCTTATTTATTACCTTAAAAATAATCAATTTTTTCCTGAAATTTATGCATCCAGAATATATCTTGACTTTGGCATGTCCCGATCAGCGCGGCATTGTGCACAGTGTTTCCGGGTTTTTGGCGACTCACGGCTGCAATATTATTGACTCAGCACAATTTGGTGACGCCCATTCGCAGCTGTTTTTTATGCGCGTGCATTTTTCACTCGATGATGCAGCGATTAGCGATCAAAGTCTACGTACTGAGTTTGCCGAGGTGGCGCAGGGTTGGAAGATGGACTGGCAACTACACGATGCGCATCACAAGCCACGTATGGTTCTGATGGTGTCTAAGATAGGACATTGCCTCAATGATCTCTTGTTCCGCTATAAGAGTGGATTATTACCAGTGGAAATCAAGGCGATTATTTCGAATCACACCGACTTTTATCAATTAGCCGCTAGTTACAATATTCCTTTCCATCATTTACCTTTGGCGACAGGCGCAAATGCCGAGGCAAAAGCAGCGCAAGAGCGTAAAGTCTTAGACGTGATAGACGGACATCAGGCGGAGCTGGTGGTGTTAGCCCGCTATATGCAGATATTGTCGAATGAGATGTGTCAGACGCTTAGCGGTCGAGCGATTAATATTCATCATTCATTCTTACCTAGTTTTAAGGGTGCAAAGCCGTACTATCAGGCGCACGACCGGGGCGTGAAATTGATTGGTGCAACGGCGCATTTTGTGACGGGTGATTTGGATGAAGGTCCTATCATTGAGCAAGACGTGGAGCGCGTGGATCACGCAATGGATCCGGAAAAACTCACCGCAATCGGGCGAGATGTTGAATGCGTAGTGCTAGCACGTGCAGTCAATTATTTCGTCGAACATCGCATACTTTTAAACGGTCACAAGACCGTCGTTTTCAAGTAAATTTAATTAAATCTCAAAAAATAACAATG
>CAUPNA010000151.1:0-10115 GCA_963512475.1 uncultured Undibacterium sp. | reverse complement strand
TCAACATGACTTGCCATTCGTCGCCAATTTTCTTGACTACAACATCGGGCACCACATAGTCAGATTTTGCTATCGAAAATGCCAAGCCGGGCTTGGGATTGCATTGACGAATTACGACTTGTGCTTCGCGTAAGTCTTCATCATCGCATTGCAGAAATTTGCGCAATTTAGTGAAATCGCGTTGGGCAAACAAGGGTAAATATTGCTCAACAATTTGTAGCGCGAGGCGGCGTGTCACAAAGGGAATCTTAGGGAAACGTTTGATTTGAAGTGCTAAACATTCAGCCGTATTGCGCGCGCCTACACCTTCAGGTTCGAAGCTTTGGAGCATGGTTAAGGCAAACTGAAGTTCCTCTAACTCCACGCAGAGATCAATCGGAAGGCTTTCATGGATTTCATCCAAGCTCTCGCACAAATAGCCATTCTCGTCGATAGCATCGATGATCAATTCGATCAATGCGCGATCACGTGGCTCTCTGATATTCAGACGCATTTGTTCCAACAAATGTTCTCTTAAGGTGGTTTGCGCCGCCTCTAATTGCGGGCGGCCGTCTTCATCATCATTGTTGGATTTAGAACTGCTGCCAGGCGTATCATCGAAGCTCCAGTCGTCGCTGTTGGCAGGCGGTACTTCACTGTCGGCAACTTGCTCCTTGACTGCTTCAGTGTTATTCCCGTTGTCGAGCGGTTTATCTGTGTTTTGGAATTCGCTTTCGTTTTGCTGCGTTGCATTATTGATGCAGCCATCAGCCAGCAAACGAACTGCGTTATCCAGTGCATCGTCGACGCGTTCCAATAAGGGATTTTCCGTCAGCAACACCTCTAACTCTTGATGTAATTCCAAGGTGGACAATTGCAGCAAACGTATTGATTGCTGCAATTGTGGCGTCAAAGCCAAATGTTGCGAGGTGCGTAGCTGTAAGCTCTGCTTCATGGTTATGCCAATCGCTTACATGCGGAAATGTTCACCCAAGTAGACTCGACGTACCGTCTCATTGGTGATGATTTCATCAGGGCGTCCGCTCGCTAATACTGAGCCTTGATTGATGATATAGGCGTGATCACAAATGCCGAGAGTTTCACGCACGTTGTGATCCGTAATCAACACGCCGATATCGCGCTCTTTTAAAAAACGCACGATGCGTTGAATTTCAATAACCGCGATTGGGTCTACGCCCGCAAAAGGTTCATCTAACAATACAAAACGTGGATTGGTAGCGAGGGCGCGCGCGATTTCTACGCGGCGTCGTTCACCACCAGATAAAGCGCGTGCCGGGCTTTCACGCAGGCCGTCAATTTGCAATTCTTCTAATAACGTATTTAAACGTTGCTCGATTTCTTTTTTTGACAGCGCTTTCCCGTCGTCGTCATGTTGCAACTCGAGCACCGCACGTACATTATCTTCTACCGAAAGCTTGCGAAATACCGATGCTTCTTGTGGTAAGTAAGATAGACCTAAACGCGCTCTTTGATGGATCGGCAAATGCGAAATGTCTGTGCCGTCGATATCAATTTTGCCCGCATCGGATGGCACTAGGCCAACGATCATATAGAAGGAGGTTGTTTTGCCAGCGCCGTTCGGTCCTAACAATCCGACGACTTCACCACTTTTGACTTGTAGCGAGACGTCACGAACTACCTGGCGCATGCCATAGCGTTTTTGCAGACCTTGAATTACGAGAGTGCTGGTAGTCATTTTTCTTGTTTAACTTCCGTTTTTGCTTGCTTAGGTTCGGAGGTAATAGTCACACGACCACCGCCAGGAATGCGTTTGCCTGATGTTGAGTTAGTCGCAGTAAATACATCGTTAATACTATCGTAGGACAAGAATTCACCGTTCTGTTCTTGCGTCATTTTTTGTTGGCTTAAGTAGCGGACATTGGCTTTCGCAATAAATTTAACGACTTCAGTCTTCTTGTCATACTCAACGCGATCCGCGGAACCTTCTATCCACAAGTCGGCACCGCCATCGCGCTTCTGACGGAAAAACACCTGGTTGCCTGGACGGCCAGATAAGATCACCATGCCGCCATCTGCCGTTTCGGTTTCTACCGCATTTTCTGCTTTGATCAATAAAGTACCCCGTGTCAGCTCGACATTACCCGCTAAGGTTTTGGTGCCGGTTTTGCCGTCATATACAGTGTGCTCAGCATTTATTAATGTCTTTTTTTGGCTATCTGCTTTTTCAGCGTGGGCAAGCTGAGCCAGTGTAGTCGTGAGTAATAGTGCACCACCAGCAAGCGTTAAAAAACGTGTGGTGGAGTTGATTGCAAAATGCATTTTTTGATCCTTTGCCATTAATTTAATAGTAAAAAAGTGTCAGGTTCCTTATTCAAAAGCCCCATTACTTCCCCACCTTGCTCACTACCTTATTTTCAACCCTGTTTTCAATCTCAATGTGTACGTTCTTTAAAAAATGAACTTTCTGGTCAGCGTTATTCGCTTCCATACCATAAGCACTAATCGTCGCCCTTAATGTCGTCATTTTGACCCGTGCATCTGTTTTCATTTTCTCGCTATCGGGAAAAAGAATTAAAGAACTCGTCTCCATGATAATCGCGGCAGTACGTGCGCTTTTTGCTCTTTCAATGATCACATTGTCCATCATGTGAATCTGATCTTCTGGTTTCGCGTTAGCAGATTCTTTGACTTTCTGTTTTACGATGGCGCGA
Organism: uncultured Undibacterium sp.; assembly: GCA_963512475.1. GTDB lineage: Bacteria > Pseudomonadota > Gammaproteobacteria > Burkholderiales > Burkholderiaceae_D > Undibacterium. The sequence goes on along the minus strand of CAUPNA010000151.1, from coordinate 7,443 downwards.
TCAGCACGAATTAACATCGGTGTCTTGTCTTCATCAATACTTACGATACGCGGCTGTAAAATTTCGAATTCATCTTCTTGCGGAAAATGCGTTAGTTTTTCACCAGTGACGCGATAATTCGTATTGCCCGACTGCGACAAGCGCACAAAATTAAAGTCTTCCACAAAGTAGTCTGGCTCGCTACGCACTTTTGAGCCGTTTGCGCGCTCTTCACTATTTCTGCGCATGACCTCATAGGCCCAAAAGCTACCGAGCATTAATAGCCCAAGCAGCGCTACGCCTAGCCATACGCGGATACGATCAGCCGTCATGCTTTACGTCCAAAAATGGTGCTAATGCTGCTTCATATTTATTTTGTGCTTTCAGGACGAAGTCACACACTTCGCGTGCAGCACCGCGCCCGCCGCTTGCTTTAGTGATGTAGTCAACTCGAGTTTGCACCTCTTGATGCCCATTCGGGACACTAGCAGCAAAGCCCACGCGCAATAGAATTGGTAGATCAATCACATCATCACCAATAAAGCCGCAATGTTCGTGAGCGATACCTAAATCTTGCGTCAATGTCAGAAACGCCGATTTCTTATCATGTATGCCTTGCATTACATGGCTAATACCGAGATCCGATGCGCGCTTAGAGACAATGGCAGATTGCCGGGCACTGATAATCGCCGTGGCAATACCTGCTTGTTGCAATAATTTGATACCTTGACCATCCAATACATTGAAGGTTTTCATCATTTCACCCTCGGGGCCAAAATGCAAACTACCATCTGTCAGAATGCCGTCAACATCAAATATCATCAAGCGAACTTGTGCAGCTTTGTTTTGTGCTGCGGAGAAAGTGATTTCACTCATTAAATCACCTTGGCGCGAGTCAGGTCGTGGATATGTAAGGCACCGACCAATTTGCCTTCGGCATCCGCCACCAGCAATTGATTAATACGGTGCGTCTCCATTACTTCTACCGCTTCAACTGCTAATTGTTCGGGACGTACCGTGCGCGGATTCTTTGCCATCACGTCAGCAATGCTAAGGTTGGAAAAGTTACTTTGCTTTTCCATCATGCGGCGCAGATCACCATCAGTAAATACGCCAACAATGCGATTGTCCTCATCGACGATCGCGGTCATCGCCATGCCTTTTTGGGTAATTTCCAGCAGGGCAGTGGTAAGTTTGGTTTCCGGTGTGACTTGTGGAATGGCCGCACCCGTTCGCATAATGTCTCTAACGTGAGTGAGTAAACGCCGACCTAAGGCACCGCCAGGATGGGAACGCGCAAAATCTTCTTCTTTAAAACCACGTGCGTCCAAAACTGCCACGGCTAAGGCATCACCTAAAGCTAAAGTAACCGTCGTACTGGCGGTCGGCGCTAGATTGAGAGGGCAGGCCTCCTTTTCTACATGCACACTTAAATGGATATCTGCCAATTTGGCTAGGGTGGACTCAGGATTGCCTGTGAAGGCAATCAGCTTGACGCCAAGTCGCTTTAAAATCGGTAAGATCGCAATGAGTTCGCCCGCTTCGCCAGAATAAGAAATCGCAATAAAAACATCTTGCGCCGTCACCATGCCAAGATCGCCATGTGCCGCTTCGGCAGGATGAACAAAGAATGAGGGGCTGCCAGTTGAAGCAAATGTCGCCGCAATTTTTCGCGCGATATGGCCCGATTTACCTATTCCAGACACGACAACTCGACCATGGCAATGCAAAAGCATAGACAGCGCGGCACAAAAACTGTGGGCGTCGCTGCCCGCTAATCGTTGTTTGAGATTTAAGATGGCATCTGCTTCAATTTGCAGCGTCTCGCATGCTAATTGCAAAGCATGGCTTGTAGTCTGCTCAGAAGTCGCGTCAGATGCGCCAGAGAATTGCGCAAGGGATGAAGTATTTAGTGTGCTCATATTCAGAGTATAAACCAAATACGAACAAGCAAGAACTCTGCCAGAGTTAAAATGATTCACTCGAAATCAAACAACTTGCCAGAAATGTGTTGGGTAAATGGTTAAATTTGCTTTTGCTGTCTCAGAAAGAATTGCCAAGCTTGTAAATTAAAATGTAATCAAGGATACTTTTGCCAATACGACTTTTCGTATTCATTTTTGCGTATTTTTTATTAGTCTATTTTGTGAAAGTCATACTATGAATCCCTATTCAGTAGATCCGAACGGCAGTTCCTCTGATCCAGCGTCACAAGTCATAGAGTCCCAAGCCGCCCCGGATGGCGCTCAATTCATTCAGGAAGGGAATTCCATTGATGCGGGAAGAGCGACCGCATGGTATGGCTATGGTTTCGATCAATTTAAGGCCAATGCCGGTGTTTGGATCGGTATGGTGGTGGTACTGTTTTTGATCATGATGGTGCTGAATTTTGTGCCTGTTCTAGGTAGTCTGGCTTCGAATTTACTAATGCCCGTGTTTTTCGGTGGTCTGATGTTGGCATGCCAAGCGAGTCGTGAAGGCCGGCCTGTGACATTCGATTTTTTGTTCGCGGGCTTTAAAGACAAGTTTGGTCCTTTGGCTTTATTGGGTTTATTTTGGATGATCGCGATTTTATTAATTACTGTAGTTGCGGGTATCTTTGCTGCTTTGTTATTTGGTGGCGCGATGGCAGCGGGCGCTCTCACAGGTGGTGCAAGTGCCATGATGGGCTTGGGTGTGACAGCGATATTGGGTATTATTTTGCTCGCTATGATTATTTCGATTCCACTCACGATGGCAATTTTGTTCGCACCTGCTTTGGTGGTACTTCACAATATTGCGCCTGTTGACGCTCTGATGACGAGTCTGAAAGCCTGTTTAAAAAACTGGGTCGCGTTTTTGGTATTTTTTGTGTTGTACATCGTATTTGCGATTATTGCTACGATTCCTTTGGGACTGGGTTGGTTGGTACTTGGCCCCGTTTTGATTGGTGCGATGTATGCGGCTTACCGTGATATTTTCTTGAAGTAAATTTTCAGCAATTTGCTTGATTGAACGCAGAGTGGTCAAACTCTGCGTTTTTTTTCGTCTCCATTCCTGGGGGATTGTGCGCCAATTGTGGTGTCTCTGGCATTTTTCTAAACTTACTTGAATTCTCTCTGCCTATGAGCAAGCATAATCAGTAATAATAGAACTCATGAATGCTCTCGATACCACCTTACTTTTGCTCAGCAGCGCTGTACTCGGCGTGGTCGCTTTGCGCATGTTGAATTTGCCACCCATGTTAGGTTATCTGGCTGTTGGCATTGTGATTGGTCCACATGCGATGGGATGGGCGCAGGACAGCTCCACCACACATTTGCTTGCCGAATTTGGTGTCGTGTTTTTGATGTTCTCTATCGGCCTTGAGTTCTCATTGGCCAAACTCATTTCTATGCGTCGCGCTGTATTCGGATTGGGTATGGCGCAGGTTATTTTTACTATTGTTCTGGCGATGGCGCTTTGTATGGGCGCGGCTATCATTTTGCCGCAATATTTTGACATGACTTGGGAAGCTGCTTTTGCCATTGGCGGCGCCTTATCGATGTCTTCAACGGCAATCGTTTCTAAAATGCTGACGGAAAGGTTGGAGTTGGAGAGCCCGCATGGACGTCAAATTATTAGCGTGCTGTTGTTCCAGGATCTGGCCGTCGTTCCCTTATTAATTTTAGTTCCAGCGCTGGCTTCCAATTCTGAAAACCTGCCTATGAGTTTGGCGATGGCGGGAGGCAAAGCGGTGGTGGTGCTTTTCCTTTTGTTCTTTGTCGGTCAAAAAGTTGTGCGTGAATGGTTTGCTATCGTAGTGCGGCGGCGCTCGCAAGAATTGTTTATGTTGAACCTGTTGTTCTTTACTCTAGGCGCGGCCTGGTTAACGGAGAAAGCAGGTTTATCCCTAGCGCTTGGTGCTTTCGTCGCGGGTATGCTGATCTCAGAAACGGAGTACAAGCATCAGGTTGAAGAGGATATTAAATCTTTTCGTGATGTTTTATTAGGGCTGTTCTTTATCACAGTCGGCATGCTTTTGAATCTGGAATTGATTGCGGAGTATGGCTGGCTTATCTTGATTCTCTTGATCGGTCCGGTATTACTTAAATTCGGTCTGATTTTTGCGTTGGCGCGATTGTTTAAATGTCCTACCAGCGTGGCTCTGCGTACTGGTTTAGGTTTAGCGCAAGCAGGTGAGTTCGGCTTCGTGCTATTAAATCAGGCTGGTGGTTTGAACTTGATTGATCCCTTATTGCTGCAATTAATTCTTGCATCGATGGTCTTGTCCATGTTGATTTCGCCTTTCATTTTGGCAAAATCTGATTGGATAGTATTAAAACTATCGTCGAACGAATGGATGATGCAATCACTCGCATTGACCCAAATTGCTGCCAGAACGATGACTACTAAAAAGCATGTGATCATTGCCGGATTTGGGCGCAGCGGTCAAAGTTTGGCGCATCTTCTGACCGAAGAAAAAATTGATTACCATGCACTCGATCTAGATCCTGATCGTATCAGCGAAGCGCAAACCGCTGGCGCCAATGTTTCCTATGGTGATGCCGCGCGGCGTGAGAGTCTAACGGCGGCTGGTATTAATCGGGCGGCAGCATTGGTGATTACTTATACTAATACACCATCAGCTTTAAAAATTCTTCATTTGGTGCATGAGTTAAATCCTAGTCTACCAGTCGTGGTGCGCAGTCATGACGATACTGATTTAGAAAAACTACGTGCCGCTGGCGCGACCGAAGTGGTTCCTGATTCTATGGAAGGCAGTTTAATGTTAGCGTCGCATGCCATGGTATTACTTGGTGTTCCTTTGCGCCGCGTAGTGCATACGGTGCAGGCAGCAAGGTATGCGCGCTACGAATCGCTGCGCGGTTTCTTCCGTGGCGCAAGTGATGCTGCGGACGATACTGAGAACATGCAAATACGATTGCATACCGTCGTGCTCACCGATAGGTTGAAGGCGCTAGGTAAAACCATTGCTGACCTCAACTTGAGTGAATTTGAAGTCGACGTGACCACAATACGACGCGGCAAAAATCGCCTGGAGCCGACCGCTGATTTACTTTTACAGGCGACAGATGTAGTGGTTTTGCGGGGCACCGCCGAAGGCGTTGCGCGCGCTGAGCAGCGACTGTTGAAGTAAAAAACTGGACATGAAGAACGCAAAATGAAAAACAATCAAAATAAAAAATATCAGAAAGAGTGCCGACATGATTAACGCGAATGCCTACATCAAAGACCATATACGCACCGTACCGGATTGGCCGCAGCCAGGCGTACAGTTCCGCGACATCACGCCTTTGTTGCAAGATCCTAAAGTGTTTCGTGTCTTAATAGATATTTTTTTAGCGCGCTATGCGGATGCGAAGCTAGATCTGATCGCAGGTTTAGACGCTCGTGGTTTTATTCTCGGTTCGGTCGTTGCCTATGAATTGAATTTAGGTTTTGTCCCGATTCGTAAAAAAGGTAAATTGCCTTTCACCACGGTCTCGGAACAATATGAACTTGAGTATGGCAGTGCAACAGTAGAGTTACATACCGATGCATGTAAGAGCGGCGATCGCGTGCTATTGATAGATGATTTGATCGCAACTGGCGGCACAATGATGGCGGGCAAAAAGCTGCTGGAGCGACTTGGTGCCATTGTAGTTGAAGGTGCGGCGATCGTGGATTTGCCGGAGTTAGGCGGTTCAAAATTGATTGAATCGAGCGGTTTGCCTGTTTTTAAAGTCTGTGATTTCGCGGGACACTGAGATTTTTTGATTTTATTTGCCTAAAATTTAAGCATATATTTTTTAGATGGCTAACAAGCGCAATTGAATTGAGTTATACTTCGAGCTCTCCAAGGAGCGCTGCGACAGTTTTTCTTGCCTTCATTTTCTTTTAATGAAGCACACTGCCAGGCTTGGATTAGACGAGTGGATAGCTAGGTAAGCCTAAAAATCACACTCACAGCAACTGCGCTCACGTTACTTTTTTCAATCGAAAGGAGGGCGTGAGAACGCCACCATCATGACATCTCAAACCACACAAGATTTCCACGTAGCTGACTTAAGCTTGGCCGATTGGGGTCGCAAAGAAATTCAAATCGCAGAAACAGAAATGCCAGGCTTGATGGCAATTCGTGAAGAATTCGCTGCTAGCCAGCCTTTGAAAGGCGCGCGCATCACTGGTTCATTGCACATGACCATTCAGACGGCAGTGCTGATCGAAACTCTGAATGCACTCGGCGCACAAGTTCGTTGGGCATCCTGCAATATCTACTCAACACAAGATCATGCGGCGGCTGCAATTGCTGCTGGCGGCACACCGGTGTTCGCATTCAAAGGTGAAAACCTCGATGAATACTGGGAATTCACGCATCGCATTTTCGATTGGACCGATGGTGGTTACTCCAACATGATTTTGGATGACGGCGGCGATGCAACATTGTTGCTGCACCTCGGCACACGCGCTGAGTCTGATATCTCCGTGTTGAACAACCCAGGTTCAGAAGAAGAAATTTGCCTGTTCAATTCCATCAAAAAACATTTGCTCATCGATGCGACTTGGTACTCCAAACGTTTAGCTGCGATCAAAGGCGTAACGGAAGAAACCACGACAGGCGTACATCGTTTGTACCAAATGCATAAAGAAGGCAAACTCGCTTTCCCAGCGATCAATGTCAATGATTCTGTCACGAAATCCAAGTTTGATAACTTGTATGGTTGCCGTGAATCCTTAGTCGATGGCATCAAGCGTGCAACCGACGTCATGATCGCGGGTAAAGTCGCCGTCATCGCTGGTTATGGTGATGTAGGTAAGGGATCGGCACAAGCAATGCGTGCTTTATCCGCACAAGTTTGGGTGACAGAAATCGATCCTATTTGCGCATTGCAAGCAGCGATGGAAGGCTATCGCGTTGTGACGATGGATTATGCTTGTGAACACGGCGATATTTTCGTGACGACGACGGGTAACTACCATGTAATCTCACATGAGCACATGTTGAAGATGAAGGATCAAGCGATTGTTTGTAATATCGGTCACTTCGACAATGAGATCGACGTTGCTGCGCTCAAACAATACAAGTGGGACAACATTAAACCACAGGTCGATCACGTCATTTTCCCAAGCGGTCGTCGCATCATCTTGTTGGCTGAAGGCCGTCTGGTGAATCTCGGTTGTGGTACTGGTCATCCTTCTTACGTCATGAGTTCGTCTTTCGCTAATCAAACGATTGCGCAAATCGAATTGTTCTGCAACACGGATAAATATCCAGTGGGTGTTTATACTTTGCCGAAACATCTCGACGAAAAAGTCGCACGATTGCAATTGAAAAAACTCAATGCACAATTGAGTGTTTTGACGGAAGAACAAGCGAACTATATCGGCGTGAAAAAAGAAGGTCCTTATAAACCAGAGCACTACCGTTATTAATCAAGGATGGCTCAAATTCGATTTGAGCTTTATAGCTCCCTCTCCCGTAAGCGGGAGAGGGTTGGGGTG
>CAUPNA010000150.1:0-10396 GCA_963512475.1 uncultured Undibacterium sp. | reverse complement strand
TGGATATGAAGAGGATCTTGCTTGGTTCAAAAAGATTTCAGCAGACCGTGTAGATGATGAATGTTGCACTAAAGACAAAGAAAAATAACATTGTAATAGAAAAGCCAAGTAAAAATGCCACTTTGGAAATTTTTTTACGTTAAACCATGCCGTGATTAGAGTTTTGCGACGTGTTTTCGAGTTTCGATTGAGGTATCGTGTGAGGTTTCGTTTGGGATAATGTGATGTTGCGATAGGTTTGCGATGGACGGAATGTTATTAAATCAGTTCGACATGGTGTCACTACGACTCTGATCTTTCCACTACAATGTCCCCATTAAATTAACTCTTAGCATGTCCCAATCATGGCAAGACTTCCACGCTTAGTGATCCCACATCAGGCGCATCACATCACCCAAGCCGGTATCGACGGCAAGATTATTTTTGCTGATACGGCGGATTATGTTGTCTTCATTGATTGGTTAAAAGGGGCAGCGAAACAATTTAGCGTTCAGATTCATGCCTATACCATTTTGCCGGATCGTCTTCATTTGCTGGCGACACCAAGTGATGAAGTGGGCTTGGGCAAAATGATGCAATGGTTGGGACGCTATTACGTTCCCTATTTCAATGCAAAATACAAACGCAGCGGTTTGCTGTGGCAGGGCAGATTTAAGGCGACGGTGTTAGAGGCGCCTCAATATTTTTTGCCGTGCTGCGTGATGATAGAAGAAATGGCGGTACGTCAGCATTTGGTAGCGGAACCCAATAGTTATCCGTGGTCGAGTTGTCAGCACCATCTGGGTATGCGGGTTGATCCTGTGGTAGCGGATCATGCGATGTATTGGGGTTTAGGGAATACGCCTTTTCAACGCGAAGCAGCGTATCGAGACTTGCTCGAAAGAGGTCTCTCCTCCAGCCACCTCAAGGCAATTAACGATGCCACTAGTAAGGCGTGGGTGCTGGGCTCAGAAGTATTCAAGCTAGAAATGGCGAAGCTGACTGAACGCAGGGTTGAGCCAGCAGCGCGTGGGCGACCACGGAAAAAAGCTGTGGTCGCTAGCTGAAACTTATCATAGACAGTACCGGGAAGATTTACTCACCTACCAACTGCACTGCATCAATAACTTTGTAGCCACGCTCAAGATTATTCGCCACGGTGACTTTAATTGCCTTGGCTTTGTAGCCAGTTTTTTCGAAGCTGCGAACGAACCATGTGCGATTGCCGCGTTTATCTTCTTTTTGATCGCTAATGCCTTCCCAAACCGTATTCCATTTGCCATCCGTACTTTGCAGTTCTATCTTACTGATCGCTTCAACGCCGTCGCCACCTTCAAATACCACACGTACTTCAGTTGCAGATACGGGTTTTTCATAGCTTAATTCTAGCCAATCAAAACCGATATCCTGATTATTATTCGTCCAATTTTTGCCGTCGACAGAGCCTTTAGTATTCATTGCCAGATTCGATGAGGACGGGCTAGCATTATTTCTCTCGCCGAAAGTTGAGCTAGCTTTAGCATCACTTGCCCATTGCGCTTTACTATCATTGATGTATTGATCTTCCATCTTCGCATAATCCATCAAGGCTTTTTTCTTTGCCATCTCGCGTTGTTCAGGTGTTTCTTCAGCAGGTTCTGCGCTTTTCGTTGGTGTTGGTGCTGGTGCGGTGGTGGCTGGTGCACTGGCGGCAGCGCTAGCGCTAGCGCTAGCAACGGCGGGTGTATCTGCTGGTTTTTTGTTGCAGCCGACCATGATCAAACAGCTGATCGCAAGCAATGTGGAGAACAAAGGTGAAACGCTTGAAGATTTTTTCATAGAATACCAATCAAAAAATAAGAGCTAAACGCTATGTTGAAACATCTTAGTGATAAGAATGACATTCTATGCGAAAAATATTTTCTATTTCGTAAGCAAGTGTAAATAAGGTGCCAGAAATCATCGAATTTTCACACCCTAAGTCACTCTTCGATACATTAATTTAGCTCGTCATCTTTGTAGAACTTGGTGCCCTTAATTGTCGCTTGAAGCGCTAGGCCTGCTTCTGTGATCTGATAAATCGTCATGCCCGCGACGCTCACTTCGCCGCCGACTGCAGCGCCTTTGTCACCTGCTTTGGCTGCCGCATCCGCGTGGGCACCGAATTCCCATCCAGAATTTACAAATTGCTCAAACGCTTTTTGTGAATGAAAGATAAAGATGGTGCGCACATCTTTGACACCTGCGCCAAGACCGATACCGGCTTCTGCCATACGCATGTAGGTTTGCTTACCACTACGATCTTTAGCGATGCCATAGCCACCGCTAAAACTGGCAATCAATAAATTGACGTTCGCCGTGCTAAACACAGCAGTACCATAAGAAGCGTCGACTTTGGCTTTTGCCTCAGGTTTGGTTTTGTAGAGTGAGACTAATGCATTGTCCCGCATGGTTTGTACTGCCTGTCGTTTTTCACTAGGGTTGTTTCCTTGTGTCGTCGCGCATCCAGCTAAAATACCTATTGCTAAAATGCCTGCAAAGAGACGGCGACTAACTAAGCTAATTTGAATCATTTTTTTACTTTCGTAGAGTGGGTAAAAGAAGAGTAGAAATGCAATGCTTCAAGAGCGCAAGTTGAGAAAGCATTTTAATGTTGCTGAGTACTTAACTAGGGCAAACTTCGTCATTAAAAAAGTAAGTGCGTTTAGATATCGTACCAGTGTTATACATTAACACATCATAGAATCGAGTGACCCACGTCAATAAATGACGACACCGCCTTGGAGTTAGTATAAAAATTTGTCGTTTAACTTGTTGATCGTGGCGGCATTCTGTTGCAGTGCGAATGTAAATTCGCAATAGCCAGCGGCTGACGTGATCATACAAAACGTTGCAGTATGGACGGTCGATCCGGTAAAACCACAAGCGGAAGCAGTGGCGAAACTTGGCGATACGCTCGTAGAGCTTGGGACTAATCAATAAATCGCGCTTTGGCATCGATTGGACGCTTGCGCCTCTGGACCTTATGAGTGCAATTCATGCAGCATTCGCGCCTGCCAGTATCGATCATCAGCTACCGCAAGGCGGGTATCTAGAACAAAAAATGACCATCGCCGAAGTTGTGAAAGCCAATCGTATCGGCTCTGCTTATGCTGATTTTTAAGAGTAGGTGAGAGGCAGTATGACCATCGGTAAATTGGTCAATATTGTGATCTTGTCGCAGGATATTCTTAAGATCGCTCCCGAATAAATTAAAGATAAGAAAGCTGAGTGAGCCATTGTGGTCAGTAAATTGGTGCCTAGACGTTAGTGATAGACGTAAGTGATAAACGTCGCAATACCAATTTCTTCAACTCACTTTTTCTCTTTATCAATGTTACGCAATAGAGACCAGACCATCGCACCTATTACCACTAATGCTGCAACCAGCGTCGTCCATAACCAATAGCGCTTTTGTGCGCCTTCAGATTTGTCCGGTGTTGGTGTTTTGATGGGGGCGCTGACACCAATTTTTTCTACTATTGATGGCGGCATCCTTACTTCCGCAAAAGCCAAAGCCGTGTCGCGCAGATTGAGTTTAGGCATTAGTGTGCTGACTTCCAGTGCTGTGCCTTCTCTCGCGATGGTCGAAAATTCTATCCGATAGGGCGCATCACCACGCGCCAGAAACGCCAAGTTACGACTCAATGAACCTAGGGAAATGGTGGGCGCTGGTGTACCTAGGCTTTTCACGCCAGCTGGAATTTGCAAACGAATTTTTTTGAGGGCATAACCTCCGAGAGACAGGTCTTCGGTGCTAATTTCTCCTGTGGGAAGCTCCAGGCGATAGGCGTTGACATCGCCGAGAAAAATCTCTTGTGTAGTTGGGGATGCTGCCAACTGTTTTTGATGGCGTAATACATATAAGGGATTGCGAAAATGCTGATGAGCGTTGCTTGGTTTCGCTGTTGTTGGGAGCTCACCAAAAATCTGTACTTTAGCTAGGGTATTTTTCTCCTGTAAGTGCAGTCGTAAACTATCAATCGGCGTGTTCGCTGGCACTTGGTATTCACAAGAATTCGCATTGCATAGCTGTGCGTGGATAGGCGCTGTCCATTGCATCTTTGGTGTGATGAGCTCTTGTTCTTGTGTGTCAATCTCGATAGCCAAAATTTGCGGCGTAGTTAGTGATTGCTCTGAGCTTGTTTGCGCGCTTAAACGTAGATATTTTGCTGTGCTGTGTCCAAGATCCAAAGACAATTTTTGTATTGTCTCGCCTTGATGTTGTAGCTGCACAAGTTGTTCGACGCCACCAATGCTAGTCCACGTTTTAAAATCCTCACTTGCCTCAATTCGTAAGGGGACGATGCCCTGAAAATTTTTATCGATGCGGACTCTCGCTTGTATTAAACGAGCGGCTGGATTTAACTTGCTGGCATCAATAATCCAGGCACTGACCGAAGCCTTTGCATTTCCTGTCGGCGTGAATTTGCTCTGTGCGATTAAACTGCCATCGGCCTGGCGTACGATGTCGAACGAGATGACCTCCTTATTTTGCCCACCCTCTTTTGACGTAGCCAATATGGGAAAAAATGGCAGCGTATGGCTTTCTATCTTTAAGGTTTCTGCTGTGCTTTCTAGCCAGGCATAGTTCAGGAAATCGCCTTTGGTATTGCGTATCTTCAGATCAGATAACTGACTGTTAGCGCTTCGTGGATAGAGTGCCATCGGGATCCGCAACGCGTAATACGGTAGAGATTTTTCGGCGCTGGCCGGAAGTTTAATGATGACATCGTCGTTGACAGGCAGCGCAAATGCACTGCCAGCGACCATCACGATCCCTGCACAAACGCTGAAAAGAGGTGAACGCTTAAGCATGATTGTTTTCTCCGCTCTCTTTCGCGTTCTCAGTAGTGTTCTCAGTAACTTCCTTCGCAGTCTCGCTCGCTAGTTTCGGCTTAACGGGTACTGGTGCAAAATAGCCGACTACCAAGAAAGCGATACCAACACCGATGAAAGACACGATACGATACAGACCGCCACGACCTGCCAGTTCAATCACAAATAATTTCAAGACCACGACGCCGAGTAAAACCACACCTGCAATCCACACAGTGCGGGAGGCGCGACGATTGCCATACAACATCAGACCAACGCCGCACAGCGCCCAAGCTATCGATACAGAGGCTTGTGCCAGGCGCGACGCAAATAGGGTATCAAAGTCCCACGCGATATCGCCAAAATGGTGTACTGAGCGTAGCACCGATCCCGTCAATAATGCCAGGCTAGTTAGTGCAATAATTCCCAGGGCGTGTGGTCTCGGTAGTTTTACTTTGGCGGTTTCTGGTAGGTGCTGCCACCAGCTATACAAGCTCAATAAGATGATCATCTGCGCCAACTCTAAAGGATTCAGCAATGGCAGGTAAGGCAAGGGCGAGGCACTGCCAGCCGACAAAATATTGCTGACCCAGCACCAGATTAAAAGATAGAGTGCAATCGGCGTGCAAGCCTCTTGTAAATACACGGTGCGATACTGTGAAACAGGCCAGCGTAGCGCGAAGAATCGACTTCCCAATCCAAATAGTGTCAATGCTGGTGCCAATATCCATGCCAATAAAATCCAACTTGAGGTCGGCTCACTCAAGAGGCTAAATTGTCCGCGCAATTCTGCAGAAATGATAAATAGCGCTAACCACAGCCCTAGTATGTGCAGCCATGCTAAAAGGCGTGGATGCTCAGTATAAAATTGCTCTTGCTGTTTCAAAGCAAACCAATGCCAGATAAAGGCACAAGGCCAAGCGATAAATCCCCAAGAGGTAGAAGGTAAATAGGTGGCTAGGCTACCCGTCATACCAAGATCTGCGGCGTAGATAAATAGTCCTAAGCTAACCACACTCAATAAACCCATAGGCTTCCAGTTACGCCATTTCGCCAATAGTAATAAGAGCGTTGCGGTAGCTATGCCTATCGCAATATCGGCGTTGGGCAGAGCATCGCGTAGCTGCCATTGCGTAAAGGCAGACGCGGTTTCTGCTAGCCAGGCCATCAACCACCAAGTCAGACCCCACAGTACCGGTAGCCAAAGCATGACGGGCTGATTGCACCAAGGATTTAGCCAGGCGCGGAAATTGGTGTTGCTGTCATTCAGATTCGTGTCGTGACTTTGTGGCTTACTTGGTGCAGATAATTCACGCAATACGGCCAGAAAGCGTTGGGCTTCAGCACGTATCTGATCACCACTCCACCATCCCGAGATTGCTAAAGATAAAGCAGCAAAGAAGCCCAGATTCATCAATGGTGCATTGCCGTAATTGTCACGATTGCCGAGGAAGAGTAGGGCGCAGAAGGCTTGCACGATGAGCGAGAAGGTCGCTAGCGGCGTATGCGACATATAAAGTGCGCCTGCCAAAATCAAGCAAGCGGTCAAGGGCCAGAGCGCGGCCGCTTGTGGCAACGTCAAGGCGAATAGCATAGCGATGTGTAGCAAGCTAAAGGCGCTAATTAAGGCCACGCTATTGAACACGGACCATGCTGGCGGCACACCTTGCATTTCTGCTTCGCGTTTGTGACGCAACATGTGACGTCCTGCATTGAAGAGTATAGACACAGCGATGATGACGGCAGAAATCATACCGCGCCAGCCATCTTGTAAGAGACTTTGTGATTCCACATTGCTGTTGGTATGTAGGGTCAGCATGAAACTGATTAATGCTAGTGCTTGCATCGTTGCTGCAATCGGCCGTAATGCGGGTAGTTGGTGGCGTATGCCCTGATCCGAGACAAGTAGAGCCAGTGCTGCGCAAGCCGCCGCTGCAAAAGTAGGGCGCAGTAGGAGCCAAGGCAAAAGAGCAAAGGCCGCAATGCCTAGCCAAGGCAGGCAAGCAGCGCCCACTGATTCCCAGCGCGCCATGTTGTCTTGAGGACGACGCAAATGTAAGACCCACATGCTGAGTGCACTCAATCCCAATAACACGGGGCCGAGCAATGAACCCTCTAATAGGGCTTGCTCAGGTAAAGAGTTAATACTGATTGCATTGAGTAATTTGAACGCGGCGCCTGCGATGACGATAAAAGCAAATGCACGTGCGTAAGGCCGGTCTTGTCGTGTTCCCAACCAAAACATGCCAGCACCCTCTACTGCCCATGCGGCGCTAGTCCAAGTACCTTCTAAGCCTAAAGGAATCGCGAGCGTGGCAAAGATCGCAGCGACGATGACATAGGCTTCAGCCAATAGTGCCAAACCATGTTTTTCTTTCGAGAAGATAAGACGCGCCAAAACCAAGTAAAAGAAGGCGATCGCTAATGCCGAAAACGCCGCGCCAAATTCTGTGTGTTGCACCAACAGGTATTGCAGACCAAACGCGGTAATCGGATTGCCAAACACGAGCGCGCTGTCAACTCGACCTACAATTTTTATGCCCGCCATTGGATTGCCAGCTTGCTCGGCTAAGTCGGCTGTATGACGCGCTTCCGATAAAGTACGGCGTGCAAACAGCACACCAATTAGAGCAAATAAGACGAAGAAAAAAATCAAGAATGGCTGTACCAAAGCATAATCGCTATCAGCATAAAACTTATTCGCCCAGCCTATAGCTAAAGTAAAAGTACCCACAAAAGCGATCACATTCAGGACACGCCAGGCGTTGAACCAGGCGACGAGGAAGATACCGACATCGAGTACCGCTAGATAAGTAAACAGACCGAGTGGGCGATTCGCGCCTGTCGATGTCAAGATCGGTGCAGCAAAGCCTTCCAGCGCCGCGATAATCGCCAGCACCGGTGCTTTTTGTAAGACCGCCAGCGCAGCACTCAGGACCGATATGGCAAATAGAAAAGCAAAACCAATTTCCGGTTCTATGAGCGCGTGAACTTTGAGCGCCGATAGTATGGTCAGATAAAAAACGCCGATCGCCATCCCTTGCAGGCTCAGCGCATAGTCACGTCGCTTACTACGCAATGCCCATCCTAATCCTAACAATACAAGACCCGTCAGCGCCACGCCAACATAGCGCAATTCGACCGGGACAGTCACGCGTTCCGCCGTGTAGCGCAGTAAGAATGCAAGGCCTAAAAATAAAATCAGGACACCCACTTTTACCAGAATATTGCCACCATAGATAAAATCAGCGATAGGCTGGGGCAAGCTCTCGCGGAAAGTCTTGCTCGGTGGTGGTGGCAATTTTTTTGCGACAGGCTTGATAGGCGGTGCTGCGATGCTAGGCGTCGCGATGGTGTTGAAAGTGACGGGTGTTGGCACTACGACGTTGGTCACAGCCTGCTCGGCGACTAGTTGTAGTGCCAACTCTGGCGCTTGAGGATTCAGGCTCAGGTCATTCGCAGTTTCTACGGTGATGGTCAGATCAGATTTAGCGCCGTCAATTGCCGCTTGCATGACGTTATTTAATTCTGGTTCTGGATTGCTGTGAAGTTGGGTGCGTTGATTTTGCGTGTCTGCAGGCGTCGTCGTCGCCGTAGTTACTTTTGCAATCGTCTCTGCTTGGGCTGAAGTTTCAGTGACGGTGTTGGCTGCTGCTTGCACCGTATCGCTATTACTTGAAGAGCGGTAGGCACGCAATTCTTCTTCCAAGAATTTTAATTTCTGCTCTAGGCTAGAAATTGTTCTTCGCAATTCATTGAGTGCCGCTGCCGCCTGTTCATGGAGGGTTTGGTTGGATTTTTTGAGTGTGTCAAAGCGCGTGCTCAAATTGATTTGCACAACCAAGCCGAAGATTGCGCCACACACAGTATAAATAAACGCTGTGCCGGAACCTCCGCTGCCTAAACCCAAAGCCAAACCAATCAATGCGCCTATCCACCACATAGCCTGCCCTTTCAAAGATGACTCGAAGTCAATGCAGGAACTGTAAGTAGTATTTGGGTTTTTTACAAGAGAAGATCGCAGACTACGCGATTGTTGTAGCGACTTAGGCTAGCTTTGGTCGCTGCACGACAAGCTCAGCTTTTACTTAGCTTCTCGGAGCTAGAGATAAAAAATTAGTAAATCGCGTCAGCGAATCCGGTTCGCCCCAGCTTACCAACCGTTCGCCACAAATCGGTAGTTCTAATTTTTGGGTGATCATATTATTTGGCCTAGATTTAGCATTTAAAAAATGATGCTAACAAAGTCTTAGTCAACGATAAAGGACGATCACAATGCAGGTTAAAAACAGTAGCTTGAGCAATGCCACCTATGCCACTAGTACGGTCAGTTACGGTCTATCAGCCCGCCGCAATGATTTGGAATTGCTGCGCATCGTGGCTTTAATCATTCTGATTTTTTACCACACTGGCATGCTGTATGTCAGTGGTTGGGACTTTCATTATAAGAGCGAGTACCAAAGCGAGGCTGTGGCAAATTGGATGTTATTGGTCAATCCATGGCGCATGTCTTTGCTGTGGTTAATTTCTGGCGTCGCATTACGTCATGCTTTGCATAAATATGGCGCATGGCACAGCTTGCAGCAGCGCTGCGTGCGCTTGCTCTTACCCCTATTGTTTGGGGTATTAGTTGTGGTGCCGCCGCAGCTATTTATAGAAATGGCAGGCAAAGCACAATTACCTGCGAACTTTAGCTATTTGGATTTTTATCAGGTTTTTTGGAATCTGAAGGATCCACTCTTTGACCAGTATAAAGGCGGCATCTTGCCGCATATGGATGTGAATCATCTGTGGTACTTACGTGAGTTATGGAAGTTTTCTTTGTTGCTGATCGTTGCGCACTTTGCTTGGAAAAGCTTGAGCCAAAAGTTTCCGCTTGCGATCGTTCCTTTAGAAAATAAAGTGAAGCGTCTGGTTGCGGTGAGCTGGCAGGGTGCTGTCTATAGTGGGCTGGTAATTCTTGCGCTGGTTATTTTGGATGTTGTTCATCTGGACGACCGCAACATAACTGGATTTTTGTTCCTGGTAGCTGGTTACGCGCTGGCATCTGCCAGCTCCTTTTGGCAGCACGTATTTGAGAATCGTCGAAGATATCTAATCTCGGCAGGTGTTTTTTATGTGGTCTTGCTGTGTGTCTATAACTTTTTGTGGATAGTGCCTGAACGTAAAGCACTGCCGTGGGTAGACCCAGTAGCCGCTATTGTTTATCGCTTGTACGGCGGCTTCTGCATCATGGCGGCGCTCGGCTATGCCAGACATTTCGGAGAGCGCTTTCAGCTATTTTCAAAGCGTTGGAGTGAAGCCGTATTACCGGTTTATATCGTGCATCAAAGTTTGATAGTGATTGCAGCTTACTGCTTAAAACCGTATGCAGTTGGCGCTTGGTTAGAACCAATTTTGGTTATTACTTTCACCTGCCTTGCAAGCTATTTGATTTACAACGTGATAGCACGTATTAACATTTTGCGGGTTTGCTTTGGTTTGAAATGGCAAACGCCTAAACAGCTTTCTGTATCAGATTCTATCGATATAAGTCAGAGTGAACAATTTGGACAAAAATTGCGTAATGGATTGGCTTATA
>CAUPNA010000149.1:0-10487 GCA_963512475.1 uncultured Undibacterium sp. | reverse complement strand
TGTGTGTATTTGTCTATTTTTCCGTTTGATTCAAGTTTAGTTGTCGATCCGAAAGAAAATATTCACAGGCAGCTACTTGCTCACAGTCTGACAACACGATACATTGCGGGCTGAGCTTTTATTCATGGCTGTTGGTAGCTAGTCGTAGTTTCTACGACTTATTTAGAATTTTTTGGCAAGGAGTTTCATTTGTTCGCGATTATTCAGGCGGCTGGTTGGCCGATTTATTTCTTACTGGTGGAATCGATTGTCGCTTTGGCTTTGATTATCGAGCGAACTTTATCGTTGAGAAGACAACGGATTCTGCCTAAAACTTTGTTGGAAGAAGTCATTCGTGTTTATCAAAGTGGCAAAATCAAACAAGAAGTGATTGATCAGCTAGCCACTAATTCGCCATTGGGGCGCGTCTTGGCAGCAGGCTTGCGCAATGTGAATGCACCGCGTGAAGTCATGAAAGAATCGATAGAGGAAGCGGGTAGCGCGGTCGCTCACGAATTAGAAAAATTCCTGACGACCTTGGGCACGATCGCTTCTTTAGCACCGTTAATGGGTTTGTTTGGTACCGTTGTCGGTATGATAGAAATTTTCGGTTCGCAGAATGCATCTGGTACGAATCCTGCACAACTGGCACACGGCATTTCCGTGGCTTTATACAACACCGGTTTTGGTATCTTTATTGCGATGCCTGCGATGATTTTTTATCGCCATTTCCGTGCCTTGATCGATGGTTTTGTGGTCGAGATGGAACAGCAGGCCGTGAAGTTTGTTGATATCGTTCATAGCACGAGAAAGTAGTCGTATGAATTTTCGTAAAGGACGGGGCAAAGAAGATCCAGAAATCAACTTGATTCCCTTCATCGACGTCTTATTGGTTATTTTGATTTTCTTGATGGTGACAACGACGTATAGTCGTTTTACCGAATTGCAGATTACGTTGCCGACAGCGGACGCAGAAAAAGCGCAGGATAAACCGAGTCAAATTGAAATCGGCATTGATGCTCAGGGGCGCTATAAAATTAATAGCGAGCCAGTTAGTTTTTTAGATGCGACCAACTTGGCAAACGATTTGAAGAAGGCAGCAGAGGCAATGAATGGCGGTAAAGCAGGTGCACCAGATCCTGTCGTCATTATTAACGCTGACCGTGCAGCTACCCATCAGTCGGTGATTGACGTATTAGAGGCAGCGCGTATCGCTGGTTTAGCGAAAGTCACTTTTGCAGCTCAGGCGACCTCAACCTCAAAATAAGTAGATAGTTCAATCAATGCGCCATAATGAAGGAGAAATCTATGATGATTTCTCCTTTGTGTTTATGACGGATCGATAACTCGTCGTTAAGGAGTATTTTTTGCGCGCAGCATTTGAATCATTTTTGATTAAATCCTGGTCAAAGCGCGGCATATTGCCGATTTTATTCTGGCCTCTTTCCAAATTGTTTGGTCTCATTCTGAATTTTCGATTCGGTTTACTAGTACTTGGCTATAGACCTCAAACCCAGCTGCCCGTACCTGTCATTGTGGTCGGTAATATTTATGTCGGCGGTACTGGTAAAACACCGATGGTCATCTGGTTAGTCGAGCAATTGCGTCTTGCTGGCTGGACGCCCGGGGTTATTTCTCGGGGCTATGGGGCACAGGTAGACAATATTGTTGAAGTGAAGGCTGCGTCTTTGGCGACTGAAGTCGGTGATGAGCCTTTATTGATCGTGCAGCGTACCGGATGCCCCATGATGGTGGGGCGGCACAGAGTAGCGAGTTCACAGCAATTATTAGCGCAGTATCCGCAGGTCGATGTGATTATTTCGGATGATGGCTTACAGCACTACGCGCTTGGTCGCGACGTGGAAATCCTGATGTTTGATCAGCGCGGAATCGGGAATGGTTGGCTGTTGCCCGCAGGCCCTTTGCGTGAATCTGTACAACGCCGACGCGACTTTACTGTACTGAATTCTGCTGACAAAGAGCACGTCCGTGGCATTGGTCATGAGGTGGTGACGATGCATCTGCGAGCCGATGTCTTGATGAATCTTCAGCATCCAGAGTTACAGCAGTCCTTAACTGAATTGCAGGGAAAAAAAATGCTGGCGGCAGCCGGAATCGGCAATCCGCAACGGTTTTTTGATACCTTGACTGCACATGGCTTGGAATTTGAGTCTATGCCATTAGCCGATCATTTCGCTTTTTCTTCTGATCTTTTTCAGCATGTGGATGCTGAAATCATTCTTATCACGGAGAAGGATGCAGTAAAATGTCGCCAAATCGCGGGTTTGAAAGATGATCCGCGTATCTGGTTGCTACCTGTTTCTGCTGAACTCGACGCAGAATTTCAGACACAGTTGCTCAAGTTGCTCAAGATAACTTCGGAGAAAAAACATGGATGCACGTCTGCTTGACGTTCTAGTTTGTCCTTTGTGCAAAGGACCTTTGGTCCACGATAAAGCCGCACAAGAATTAATTTGTAAGGCGGATCGTTTGGCGTTTCCGATCCGCGATGGGATTCCTATTATGTGGGAAGACCAGGCGCGCGTGCTTGATGCGGATACTTAATAAGGCAGAGTGATTCTATGAGTTTTGTCGCCATTGTTCCCGCTCGTCTGGCATCGACCCGCTTACCCAATAAACCTTTAGCTGATATAGGTGGTAAGCCTATGGTGGTGCGTACTGCAGAGCGTGCTTTGCTGTCAGGCGCGTTGCAAGTGGTGGTGGCGACTGACCATGCTGATATTTTTGCTGCATGTAAGGCGCATGGTATTGACGTGAAAATGACCCGTAGTGATCATCCATCGGGTACCGATAGAATAGCCGAAGTCGCTGCTGCGATGGGGTTAGCGAGGGATGCAGTGGTGGTCAATGTGCAAGGTGATGAGCCCTTGATTGATCCAGTGCTGATTGCCGCCACTGCGGCTTTGGTGAGTGCTCAGACGCCGATGGCAACTGCGGCGCACGCAATTTATGATGTGCAGGATTTGTTCAACCCGAATGTCGTCAAAGTGGTGTTGGATAAATTTTCCCGCGCTTTATATTTTTCTCGTGCAACGATGCCTTGGGCGCGTGATGCCTTTGCCCAGAATCAAAATGTGATGCCGGACGGATATCAAGCGCTACGCCATATCGGTTTATATGCATATCAAAATCAATTTTTGCAAACTTACCCGGCATTGCCAATTTCTCCGCTCGAACAAATCGAAGCTTTAGAGCAGTTGCGAGTTTTGTGGAATGGCATTGCCATCGCGGTGCATGTCACTGAGCACAGTCCGGTTGCTGGCGTTGATACGCTAGAGGATTTACAACGTGTCAGAACATTTTTTTGAACTTGTGACAAAAATCCATGTTGTTACTCTTGGAAAGCGTTTCAAGCGGAAAAATCTGTGGTAAATTTCGTAAAGAACAAAATAAACGACGGCGCATCATGTGCGTGTGTCAAGATAAAAATAATAAGCAGCAAATAAAAAATTTAACAAATAAGTAATTAAAAAAAATAAGCAAAAATTTAAATGCCTTGTTCGTGCCAAAACGGACAGGGCTTACAGAATATTAAACTCGTCTAGGAAATAAAAATGCGTCTTATTTTGTTGGGAGCACCCGGAGCTGGCAAGGGCACGCAAGCCAATTACATTAAGGAAAAATTTGGTATTCCACAAATCTCCACTGGTGACATGCTGCGGGCAGCAGTAAAAGCAGGAACGCCATTGGGAGTGGAAGCAAAAAAAGTGATGGATTCAGGTGGACTGGTATCAGATGACATCATTATCGGCTTGGTCAAAGAGCGTTTAAAACAAGATGATTGTGCCAACGGGTATTTGTTTGATGGTTTTCCAAGAACGACACCACAAGCGGATGCCATGAAAGATGCTGGCGTTACGATTGATTACGTATTAGAAATCGACGTGCCAGATAGTGCGATCATCGAACGTATGAGTGGTCGTCGTGTACATCCAGGGTCAGGTCGTACTTATCATGTGAAATTTAATCCACCTAAAGTCGAAGGTAAAGACGATGACACTGGTGAAGATTTAGTCCAGCGTGATGATGATAAGGAAGAGACTGTGCAGAAGCGCTTGTCGGTCTACCATAATCAAACTGAAGTCTTGGTCACTTATTATGGTGATTGGGCAAAATCTGGCAATCCAGGTGCACCTAAGTATCGTAAGATTGCAGGCGTCGGGGCGGTTGATGCCATACGCGACGCGGCATTCGCGGCGCTCTCTGAATAAAAAAAGCGGACTTTGTGTCCGCTTTTTTTTTGACCTACATAAATTCTGTTTAGTTTGATATGCGTTGCTGATGATTTGATTTACATTCCAATTGCGCGTATTTAATTCACAATTTTCTTTTTTTATTTTTTTTTGATGGAGGTTTCCCTTAACAATTTTCTGTACAGTTTTTGTCCCAATACCAGATTCAGTTTTAAAAACAAAAATGTCTGTTGTTCTATTTCGCTTATTTCTATAAACGGTGTGATGCGTGTTAAGTCAAAAGCTAAGCGCAATCAACATCAACAAAAATTGGAGGCGTCAACATGGTATTAAGTCTGTGGATTGTTGTAGCGTGTGGAGTACTAGCGGTACTTTACGGTTTAATTACAAGAAGTTGGATTTTGAAACAGGATGCGGGAAATGCCCGTATGCAGGAAATTGCGACAGCGATTCAGGAAGGCGCAGCCGCTTATTTGGCGCGTCAATATAAAACGATTGCGATGGTTGGTGTGGTTCTATTCATTGCGATCGCGGTCTTGCCAGGTCTTGGTCCAGTAACAGCGATGGGCTTCTTAATCGGCGCGGTATTGTCGGGTGCTTGCGGCTTCATCGGTATGAATGTCTCGGTACGCGCTAATGTACGCACCGCACAGGCGGCAACCAAAGGCATGAATCAAGCTTTAGACGTGGCGTTTAAAGGTGGTGCCATTACCGGCATGTTGGTTGCTGGTTTGGGCTTACTCGGCGTCGCATTATTCTATATGTATTTAACTAGTGGACAAAGCAGCGGTTCTGCCGGTGGGTTATCCCAGCATGATGTGATTAAGCCCTTAATTGGCTTGGCTTTCGGTGCTTCCTTGATCTCTATTTTTGCTCGTTTGGGCGGTGGTATTTTTACCAAAGGTGCGGACGTCGGTGCTGATCTAGTGGGTAAAGTCGAAGCAGGTATTCCTGAAGATGATCCACGTAATCCCGCAGTAATCGCCGATAACGTCGGTGATAATGTCGGTGATTGTGCTGGTATGGCGGCCGATTTGTTTGAGACTTATGTCGTGACTTTGATCGCGACCATGTTGCTCGGCGCTTTGATGGTGACGACTGCTGTGACAGAGGCGATAGTATATCCGCTGATGTTAGGTGCGGTGTCAATTCCGGCTTCCATCGTTGGCTGTTCTCTCGTTAAGCACACTCCCGGTAAGAAAATTATGTCGGCCTTGTATACGGGCTTGTGGTGGGCAGCTGGTTTGTCTTTGATCGGTTTCGTTGCGGTCACGTATATGTTATTCAAAGACGATGCGATGCGTCAGCAAATGCTGGTCTCTGCGGTGGTCGGTATTGTCCTGACTGGCTTGATGGTCTACATCACTGAGTATTACACGGGTACTGATTTTAAACCTGTACGCCATATCGCCGAAGCGTCTACGACTGGACATGGTACGAATATTATCGCTGGTCTTGGTGTGTCGATGAAATCCACTGCATATCCTGTATTGGCAGTGTGCGTGGCGATTTTGGTGTCGTATAAATTTGGTGGCGGTCTGTATGGTATCGCGGTAGCAGCAACGTCAATGTTGTCGATGGCTGGCATTATCGTCGCGTTGGATGCTTACGGTCCGATTACTGATAACGCCGGTGGTATCGCAGAAATGTCAGGCATGGACGAGTCTGTGCGTGCGATTACTGATCCACTCGATGCTGTGGGCAATACGACAAAAGCCGTGACTAAAGGCTATGCGATCGGTTCAGCTGGTTTGGCGGCCTTGGTTTTGTTCGCCGATTACACACATGCTTTGAGTTCGGTAGGGCTTGATGTGAAATTTGATCTGTCTGATCCACAAGTCATTGTTGGTTTATTCATTGGTGGTTTGATTCCTTATTTGTTCGGTGCGATGGCGATGGAAGCCGTAGGGCGTGCTGCTGGTGCTGTGGTGGTGGAAGTACGTCGTCAGTTCCGTGATATCAAAGGCATCATGGATGGCACTGGTAAGCCAGAATACGATAAAGCTGTGGATATGCTGACGGCATCGGCAATCAAGGAAATGATTTTGCCTTCCTTGTTGCCAGTTGTCGTACCTATCTTAGTTGGTCTCACATTGGGTCCAGCTGCTTTGGGCGGGATGTTGATGGGAACGATTATCACGGGCTTGTTCGTGGCGATTTCCATGACGACTGGTGGCGGCGCTTGGGATAACGCCAAGAAGTATATTGAGGATGGCCATTTTGGCGGTAAAGGTTCCGAAGCGCATAAGGCTGCGGTAACTGGTGATACCGTCGGTGATCCTTACAAAGATACGGCAGGTCCAGCGATAAACCCGTTGATTAAGATTATCAACATCGTCGCTTTGTTACTGGTGCCTTTATTCCCATTGGTTCCGTGGCTGAAAGCACCAGCGCAACCTACACCGGTGATTTCACACAAAGCGGATGTATTGCCACAAATGGAAGCGCCAGTCGGTTTGGATGTAGTGAAAGTGAAAGCGGCTTCCGCTAGTG
Source organism: uncultured Undibacterium sp. (assembly GCA_963512475.1). Taxonomy (GTDB): domain Bacteria; phylum Pseudomonadota; class Gammaproteobacteria; order Burkholderiales; family Burkholderiaceae_D; genus Undibacterium. The sequence continues at coordinate 3,801 of CAUPNA010000149.1, read as the reverse complement.
AGGCAGCATCTAAGTAGGCACTTAGCTTTTTTAAGTGCAGTGTACGTAGAGCTGTGGAAGGGCAGTGATTGCGATGCAGTCACTGCCTTTTTTTATTGTTCGTCTATTTTTTACTTTCTACAAAGAGCGAAAAGCGAGATAATTGACGTTTACGTTAACGTCATTGCATCTGAACTATTCGATGGTGCTAGGCGAATTTCTTATTCAACTAATTTCAGAACTGAGGAAAGTATGCAAATTCAAAACAATGTATTCATTATCACTGGTGGCGCATCAGGTTTGGGCGAGGCAACAGCGCGCATGATTACTGCCAACGGCGGTAAGGTAGTGATTGCTGACGTGCAAGTTGAAGCAGGCCAAAAACTAGCGACGGAATTGAATGCAACTTTCGTTAAATGTGATGTCACCCAAGAAGCTGATGGACAAGCTGTAGTTGCTGCAGCGACAGCAGCAGGTACTTTGCGTGGCTTGATCAATTGCGCTGGTGTTGCACCAGCAGTTAAAACAGTCGGTAAAGATGGCGCACATCCTTTGGAATTGTTCCAGCGCGTCGTGAATATCAATTTGGTTGGTACCTTTAACATGGCTCGTTTGGCAGCTGAAGCGATGAGCAAAACTGAAGCAACTAGTCAGGACGAGCGCGGTATCATTATTAATACCGCTTCCGTCGCGGCGTATGACGGTCAAATTGGTCAGGCAGCCTATGCCTCCTCTAAGGCGGCGGTAGTCGGTTTGACTTTGCCTATGGCACGAGATTTGTCGCGCAACGGTATCCGTGTGATGACGATAGCGCCAGGTATTTTTGAAACGCCGATGCTCTTGGGTATGCCGCAAGAAGTACAGGATGCCTTAGGTAAGATGGTGCCGTTCCCTTCTCGTTTGGGCAAGCCTGCTGAGTATGCGCAATTGGCACAAGCGATCATAGAAAACGTGATGTTGAATGGTGAAACGATACGTTTGGATGGCGCGATTCGCATGCAGCCAAAATAAGTTCTAGAATTTCGCTCCAAAAATCACAGTTTCTTGCTTTCTTGAAGACATTTGTCTTGTACACGAATACACTAGAAGCATAAGAAAATTTTGCTTTTTGGAGTCGGATAGGAATGAATAGTAATGCCACGACAGGCTTGATACTGACCGGTGGCGGCGCTCGTGCCGCCTACCAGGTCGGTGTTCTCAAAGCAATCTCAGACATCTTATTGGAACAAGGCTGGGATCCTAAAAAAAATCCCTTTGGCATTATTTGTGGTACTTCCGCAGGCGCCATCAATGCCACCGCGCTCGCTTCTCGTATCGATCATTTCAAAGATTCGGTCGATAGCATCATGCACATTTGGAGTAACTTCGAGGCGGCACAAGTGTATCGGGCAGACTCCTTAGGCGTGATACGCTCCGGCGCGCGCTGGTTGTCGATTATGTCTTTCGGTTGGTTACTGAATAAATGGCGCAAGTCGCCGCCAACTTCCTTGCTTGATAATTCGCCTTTGGCAGGCTTGTTGCATCGTATGCTGGATATGGAGCGTTTGGATAAGGCGTTTGAAACGGGTGACTTGCAAGCCCTGGCTGTTACCGCGTCATCTTATACCACTGGACATCATCTCACTTTCTATCAGACGCTGAAGGATGTCGAGCCTTGGGTTCGCAGTCAGCGTTTATCGCAACGTGATTTTATCGGCGTTCAGCACTTGTTAGCTTCATCCGCCATCCCTTTTATTTTCCCTTCCATTCCCTTAAATTGGGGCGGTCATTTGGAATATTGTGGCGATGGTTCTATGCGTCAGCTTGCACCGATTTCGCCTGCCATCCATTTGGGCGCGAATAAGGTATTGATTGTCGGTGCGGGGCGTTTGTCTGAGCCACCGCGTCAGAATTTTGATTTGGCGACTTATCCTAGCTTGGCTCAAATTGCCGGTCATGCGATGTCGAGTATTTTTTTGGATAGTTTGGCGGTTGATATTGAGCGTCTAACCCGTATCAATAAGACCCTGTCGATGTTACCCCCTGATCTGCTCGAAAAAACGCCATTGAAACCGGTCGATTTGTTGGTGATTGCGCCATCTGAGCGCTTAGATGAGATCGCTAGCCGCCATACACAAAGCTTACCTTTACCTGTGCGTACCATGTTAGGCGGTATCGGTGCCACCGACGTGCGTGGTTCAGCCCTAGCGTCGTACTTGTTGTTTGAGGCTAGTTATACGCAAGAGTTGATCGCTTTGGGTGTCAAAGATACTTTGGCCATGAAGGCGGAGGTAATTCGTTTCTTTCAAGCGCAGACCGTCGCCAAACAGCATGAACCTGAAGTGGAAACGGTCTTAACGTAAGACCCTATTTGACTGGTCAGCGAGAGGTGTGCGATTATACTTTCCGATCTTAATTTCAACTTTGCTTCTTTAAATATTAATTTAATGCGAATTCATTTACGACAGTTGTTGCTAGTTTTTAGTCTGTATCTAGGTATTTGTTTCAGTGCTTTGGCTGGCGATGTGGGTCAAATCAATGTGCGTGATTTGCCGCCAGAGGCAAGGCAGACTTTGCGTTTAATTCAGCAAGGTGGACCTTTTCCTTATAATAAAGACGGCTCCGTATTTGGTAACTATGAACGACTATTGCCTAAACGTGCTCGTGGTTATTATCATGAATATACTGTAAAGACGCCTTACGCAAGAAATCGTGGTGCCAGACGCATTGTTACCGGTGGCGATCGTCCACCTTATTATGAGTTTTACTATACCGATGATCATTACGCTAGTTTCAAGCGGATTAAAGAATAAACCTTGTTGCCAAATGAGGACGGTGAATTTATTCTTGTCGTCGTTTGCAGTCGCAACTGCTGTCGTGATTGTTATTGCAATTGCCGTTGTAATTGCTGTTGTAAATGCTACTTAAACAACTATTGAGGATGAAATGAGTTTGTTAAGCACGGTTAGCCCCAATGCAGTGCAATCGATCAGAGCTTTTCGTAGCCCCGACCTGCAAGCAGAAGCCGCCGCCACTGGCCAGCATTTTTTGTACGCGTATTGCGCCCATGCCTCGAATAAACAAGAGGTATTGAAAGCGATTGCTGACTCATTTGGTTTTCCTAGTCATTTTGGCCAAAATTTTGATGCGCTGTATGATTGTTTAACCGATTCCGTCCATAAGGCTGGGCAGCAAAATGGTTTTGTCGTGGTGATAGAACATTTGCCAAATACGGCACATTTTGATAAAGAATTGCGCGAAACCTTACTTGATGTGTTTCGCGATGCGGCAGATTATTGGGCAAAAAAGAAAATTGCATTCAGGGTCTTTTATTCTTTTGAATAATTAACTTTGTGTTATGTAAAAAGCCTGAATTTAAGCGAATTCGGGCTTTTTACTTTGGCTTAGACCGGGACAGAGGTACAATGCCGCAATGAAAAAAATCGTCATCCTTATTTCTGGACGCGGTAGCAATATGCAAGCCATCGTCCAAGCCTCACAATCCCAACAATGGCCGGCACACATAGCAGCGGTAATCAGTAATAAGTCTGATGCAGCGGGTCTGGCGTATGCCGCTAGTCAGGGTATTTCTACTTTGGTGGTGGAAAGTAAAGCTTTCCCTAATCGCGAGAGTTTTGACGCGGCTTTACAGCAGGCGATTGATAGTTTTCAAGCTGATTTGGTGGTGCTGGCTGGCTTTATGCGTATCTTGACGCCACAATTCGTTCAGCATTATGAAAATCGCATTATGAATATTCATCCGTCCTTGCTGCCTAGTTTTGTTGGTTTGCATACGCATCAACAAGCTTTGGATGCGGGAGTGAAATTTCATGGCGCAACTGT
>CAUPNA010000148.1:0-10923 GCA_963512475.1 uncultured Undibacterium sp. | reverse complement strand
CTGGGGCGCTTGCAGTTGCAGTAGTAATTCTCTCAGCATGTAAGTGTCCTGGGTTGTGTTGTTGATGCATGTCGATGCATGTCGATGCATGTCGATGCATATGTGCGTCTACAGTTTAACAAAAAAGCAAATATTGGTGATGCGCTGCAGCAAATAGTCGTGAAGTCATGAAGTAGGATATTGACGTATCTGCTTGAAAAAATGTTGATAGAGTTGCCAAATTGCCCTCAACAGAAAAGCAAAGTTTTTATTTCCTGTGGAAAATCATCAAAATTTGTTCATTTAATTGTGCCTTAAGCGCAAGAAACAAGACTTAATTAAATATTTTGCCAAAACACATTGATAAAATAGGGCGCTTTGGGCAGAATGGTTCATTCGGCAGTGCAGCATTTTATAATTCACTTTTTGAAAGCAGTCTCGTGCGCCCCATCCAAAAATCCCAAAAACTTGCAGACGTTTGTTATGACATCCGCGGCCCCGTTATGGAAAAGGCCAAACAGATGGAAGACGAAGGTCAAAAAATCATCAAGTTGAATATCGGTAATCTGGCCGTGTTTAACTTTGGTCCACCGGACGAAATCGTCCAGGATATGATTTTGAATATGCAAAGTGCCGCGGGCTATACGGACTCAAAAGGCATGTTTGCACCGCGCAAAGCCATTATGCATTACACCCAGGAAAAGAAAATTCGTGGCGTCACGATCGATGATATTTACATCGGTAACGGCGCCTCTGAGTTGATCGTTATGGGGATGAATGCTTTGTTAAATGCAGGTGACGAAGTCTTGGTACCTGCACCAGACTATCCTTTGTGGACAGCCGCAGTGAGTCTCTCTGGTGGAAAGCCAGTACATTATATTTGTGATGAGAGTGCAGGATGGATGCCGGATATTGAAGACATCAAGCGCAAAATCACGCCCAATACCAAAGCAATAGTCGTCATCAATCCCAATAATCCAACTGGAGCTTTATATCCCGTTGAGATTCTGCAAAAGATCATCGATGTTGCCCGCGAAAATCAATTAATTGTTTTTGCAGATGAAATTTACGACAAAACTTTGTATGACGACGCTGAGCATGTTTCAATCGCGTCTTTAGCGGACGATGTGTTGTGCTTGACCCTCAATGGTCTCTCAAAAAATTATCGTTCTTGCGGCTATCGTGCTGGTTGGATGGTGATTTCTGGTGAGAAACGCCATGCCAAGGACTATATCGAAGGTCTGAATATGTTGGCGTCTATGCGCTTATGTTCAAATGCGCCTGGACAATTTGCGATCCAGACGGCACTCGGCGGATATCAAAGTATTAAAGACTTAGTTGGCCCAGGCGGTCGACTTTTGAAACAGCGCGATCTGGCGCACAAACTATTAACAGCCATTCCCGGGGTCACATGCGTGAAGCCAAAAGCGGCACTGTATATGTTCCCTAAACTCGATCCTACTATTTATCCAATAGAGGATGATCAAACTTTCATTCAAGACCTTTTGGTTGAGCAACGCGTCTTATTAGTGCAAGGCACAGGTTTCAATTGGATTGCGCCGGATCATTTTCGCGTCGTCTTCTTGCCTAATACCGATGATTTGACTGACGCGGTCGCGCGCATTGCGAGCTTCCTCGAAGGCTATCGCCGTCGCCATGGCACGGGCGAATTTGCAGCCAAGCAGACAAAAGAATAATCTATAATCAATTTTTTACATTAATTTAAGCATATATGAAACCCATCAAAGTAGGCCTATTAGGATTAGGCACAGTCGGCTCCGGCACCTTCAATGTTCTCAAACGCAATCAAGAAGAGATTATGCGCCGTGCCGGTCGTGCGATTGAAATTACGATGGTGGCAGTGCGCAATGTGGAGCGTGCAAGAGAAATCGTCAAAGATGAAGTGGAAATCGTCACTGACGGTAATCTGGTCGTGAATCATCCTGATATTGATATTGTGATCGAACTGATTGGTGGTAACGATGTCGCAAAAGATTTGGTATTAAAAGCGATAGCGAATGGCAAACATGTTGTGACAGCGAATAAAGCATTAATTGCTAAGCACGGCAATGAAGTGTTTACAGCTGCGCAAGACAAAGGCGTGATGGTTGCATTCGAAGCCGCGGTGGCTGGTGGTATTCCTATCATCAAAGCTTTGCGTGAAGGTTTAACAGCAAATCGTATTCAATGGATCGCTGGCATCATCAATGGCACTACCAATTTCATCTTGTCCGAAATGCGTGATAAAGGGCTGGATTTCGCGACTGTTTTGAAGCAAGCACAAGCGCTCGGTTACGCTGAAGCAGATCCGACTTTTGATATTGAAGGGATCGATGCCGCTCACAAATTGACCATCATGGCATCGATCGCATTTGGTATTCCTACGCAATTCGACAAAGCCTACGTCGAAGGTATCACCAAATTAGAAGCGACCGATATCGAATATGCTGAGCAACTTGGCTATCGCATCAAACTCCTAGGAATCACTAAACGCAGCGACGCAGGCATAGAGTTGCGCGTGCATCCAACCCTGATTCCAGAAAAACGTCTGATCGCGAACGTTGAAGGCGCGATGAATGCCGTGTTGGTACAAGGCGATGCTGTCGGTGCCACTTTGTATTATGGTAAAGGTGCAGGTTCAGAGCCGACCGCTTCCTCCGTGATTGCTGACGTGGTCGATATCACGCGCTTGGCGACTGCCGATCCTGAACACCGTGTTCCTTATTTAGCATTTCAACCAAATGCCTTGAGCGACTTAAAGGTTTTGCCTATTTCTGAAGTATTCACCAGCTACTATCTGCGTATGCGCGTAGAAGACAAACCTGGCGTATTGGCCGATGTGACAAAGATACTTGCTGAGTTTTCGATTTCTATCGATGCTATGCTACAAAAAGAGCCAGCAGAGGGCGAGTCTCGTACCGATATCATTATGTTGACACATCAGACACAGGAGAAAAATGTCGATGCGGCGATAGCACGTATTGAAGCCTTGGCTTCGGTGACGGGCAAAGTGACCAAGTTGCGCTTGGAAGAGTTGAGCTAAATTAGTTCTTTAGGCTGAAATGGAGAGTTAATGGAGAGATTGTGTCTCAATCTCTCCATTTTTTTAATGCTTAATCCAGGTTGCGTTGGTGTTAGTGTCTAAGCGCAAGAAACTAAGCATCAGCATTAATAAAATACTCCAAACGGCGTTCACCAATCAAACATTCGAAGACGCCGGATGAAACAGTCGCATCCCTGACTACCTGTTCAAATTGAGCGGGTACATTTCGATAAATTTCCATCCAAGTATGAACTCCCTCTATTGCCTCAGGACGTCGCTGCAGTTGTGGTTGTACCATGGCAAAATCACTGCTTGCCCATAAATTCTCCACAACATAAGTCTGCAGCCGCTTTACGCAAACCTGTACTTGCCTTGCATTTTCTACTTTCGCTTTGTAGTAAATATAGCAGTCCATTTTATTTCCTCATTCAGTCACATCAAGATAGGCGTACGGTAAAGGTAAAAAATTGAGAATAGGGCCATCGCTAGCACCCAAGTGCACTTTGCCTTGTTCTTGATCTGCCAGTTTAATTTCAACCAGACAGGCGAATTCATCACTCAAGTTACGCTCAGCATTAACGATCATGCCGCAGGGCTGACTTGGGTCATTATCAGAAAAAATCTCTATCGCCACATTAACAGCATCTGCTTTGACTAGGGAAATTGCCATCCGACGTTTGAGTTTGCCAAGGTACTGGCTGCGCGCCACAATTTCCTGACCGGGATAGCATCCTTTTCTGAAATTCACACCGCCGATCAATTCAAAGTTAATCATCTGTGGCACGAATTTTTCTTTGGTTTGATCAACCACTTGAGGCAGGCCTGCGTGGATATTGCCTAAGCGCCAGATGCTGGCATCGACTTTCTGTAAATTTGCACTAATGTGCGAAATCATTTCTGCAAATTTTGCATGCGCGACTATCCATTGATAGCGTGCCGTGTTGAACGCATCATGCAGGCGAATTAAAGTACCCGCAGCATTGCTCACTTTGTCATTAATTGCGCTTGGCAATTCGCTAAATTGCGTCAATAAAAATGTTTCTGCCGCGCTGCCGCCAAGGCCGACCACTGCAAATTGTTCAGAAATGTCTTCTAACTTCACCTTGGAGCGCATCACAAACATCTGCAAGCGTTTTTGTAGCGCTGGTTGCAAACTGGCGGAACATTGAAGAACGATATTGTCATCTGCTCTCCAATACAAAAAACTGGCCAACATGCGTCCTTTCGGCGTGCAGTAGGCGGCATAACGTGATTGGGTGTCACTGAGGTTTTCAACATCATTGCTTAGTTGGTTATGCAGAAAACCAGCGGCGTCATCACCACTTGCTTGTATCAGACTCTGATCTTGAATCAGACAAATGTAGCCATTTTGTAGCTGGGCGGTAGAGAGTTCGCTGCCATCCAGTGTTTTTGTCGTATCGAAGAATTGCTGTGTTGTGCTCATATTGTGCTCATTTTTCCAGTTTTTATGCCAATGCAGAATGCTTCCCTTTACAATGGCAACGATTTTTCGTGATTATCGCAGTAAATTGAGATTAGTGTTCACATGGCTTCTTTGAAAAAATTCTTTGTTTTTTGTACTTTATTGTCCCTGTTGCTCGCAGCGCTTGGTGCTTGGGCTTTCGTGCGCTGGATGGATACGCCTTTAGATAATGGTAAAGGTATAGAGTTCACGATCAAGTCAGGCAGTAATATACGCAGTGCAGCCCGGCAGTTAGTCGATGCGGGGGTGCCTATTCAACCGTATTTTTTTGAGGCACTGGCGCGCGTCACGGGTAAGGCGGCTAGCTTAAAGGCAGGTGCTTTTGAACTGGCGCCACAAGAGACGCCACAACAATTATTAAGGAAAATCGTTGAAGGTAAATTTAGCTTTAGCAATCTGAGTATTATCGAAGGATGGAGCTTCAGACAAATGCGAAATGCAATCGATGCACATGCCTCAATTCGCCACGATACGACTGGACTATCTGATCAAGATTTACTGAAAAAAATAGGTAGCAAATATCAGCATCCAGAAGGCTTGTTTTTTCCAGACACGTACTTGTTTGCAAAAAATAGTAGTGATATTCAAGTCTATCAGCAAGCGCACCAAGCAATGCTCAATAAATTAGATGAAGCCTGGAATAAGCGTGCTCAAAATTTACCTTATAAAGATCCATATCAAGCTTTAACCATGGCATCAATCATCGAAAAAGAAACTGGTCAGGCATCGGAACGTGGCATGATCGCGTCGGTTTTTGTTAATAGGCTGCGTGTTGGCATGTTGTTGCAAACCGATCCGACTGTCATTTACGGTATGGGTGATAAGTTTCAAGGCAATATCCGCAAACGCGATTTGACGACGGATACCCCATACAATACCTACACACGCGCTGGTCTGCCGCCAACGCCGATCGCCTTGCCGGGTCTTGATGCGATCAAAGCAGCCTTAAATCCAGAACCCAGCAATGCCTATTATTTTGTGGCACGCGGCAATGGTACTAGTCAGTTTTCGGAGAACTTAAACGACCATAATAATGCTGTGAATAAGTATCAGCGCTAAAAGCGACTAAAAAGCGACTAAAAAGCCACTATAAAAACGAGAATAAAGTATGACGAACAAAGAACATCAACCTGGTCTATTTATTAGTTTTGAAGGTATTGACGGTGCCGGCAAATCGACCCATATCAGTTTTGTGCAGGAAGCATTAGCGCAGCGTGGCGTCAAGGTTATTAGCACCAGAGAGCCAGGAGGTACACCGTTAGGTGAAGCCTTGCGTGGTCTGTTATTAAAAGAAAAAATGCATCTGGAGACCGAAGCTTTGCTCATGTTTGCATCACGACGTGAGCATATCGCTCAAGTGATACAACCCGCTTTGGATGCAGGCACTTGGGTGATTTCGGATCGTTTCACTGATGCGACTTTTGCCTACCAAGGCGGTGGTCGAAAATTAGATTTGAACAAATTGAACGCGTTAGAGCAATGGGTGCATCCGCATTTGCAACCTGACTTGACTTTGCTTTTTGACGTACCGATTGATGTCGCACGAACACGCTTAGATGCGACGCGTATCTTGGATAAGTTTGAACAAGAGAAGAGTGATTTTTTTAATGACACGCGCAACGAGTACCTGCGCCGGGCGGCAGAATTTCCTCAACGTATTAAGATAATTGACTCGACCCGCGACATTGAAACGATACAACAAGAATTATTGGAAATTATTAATGCGATTTGCGCTAAAGCTGCGAGCTAAAAAACATCCCATGAACAGGATGGAAATCAAAACATGAGCAAACCACTATTCGAATGGCAGCAAGATACTTGGTCGCAGATTATGGCTATGCGCGGTCGTATGCCGCATGCTTTTTTGCTGTATGGCGCTGAAGGCATAGGTAAGGCGCAATTCGCTGAACATCTGGCTAAGTCGCTGTTGTGTGAATCGCCTGCTGCCGACGGTCACGCTTGTGCTTCGTGCTTGTCTTGTAATTGGTTTGATCAGTATAGTCATCCTGATTATCGTCGCGTACGTCCAGGTCTGTTGGATGAAGAGGAAGCAGCTGAAGCCGAGGCAGGTGAGGGCACTGAGGAATCCGAAAAGAAATCGGCAAAAGCGAGTAAGGCACCATCGAAGGAAATCGTGATCGATCAGGTGCGTGCTTTATCTAACTTCATGAATATTTCTACCCATAGGCAAGGGACGCGCGTCGTTGTGATGTATCCCGCAGAGGCTTTAAATACGCCAGCAGCAAATGCCTTACTAAAATCCCTGGAAGAGCCCAATCCTAATACCGTGTTTATTCTGGTCTCACATAAAGTGGATAGGCTATTGCCGACGATATTATCTCGTTGTCATAAATTACCCTTGACCATGCCTACTAAAACGCAGGCTTTAGCGTGGTTAAGTACGCAAGGTGTAAAAGATCCAGAAACTTGGTTAGCGCTACAAGGTGGTGCGCCTTTATTGGCATTGGAAATCGCTCAATCAGATGACACTAAAGATCTGGAAGAGTTTTTGCGGGGCCTAAGCAAGCCCGACATTGAAGTGAGTCTAAAACTTGCCGATAAAATGCAAAAGATGGATATGCCCCGAACGGTATCCTGGTTGCAGCGTTGGCTGTATGATATTTTTTCTTTTAAACAAAGCGGTAAAATCCGGTATTATCCAAAGTATCAATCAGATATCAGTCGGCTGGCAGCACGAAGCAACAACGATATCTTGATGAAATTGATCAAAAACAGTCAGGATAGACAGGCCATTGCCAATCATCCTTTGTCTGGGAAGTTATTTTTAGAAGATATGCTGTTAGAATATTCTTCGAGTTTTATCTAAGTGACGACTGAGCGTGTGCAAACTATTTTGCTGAGCCGTTTCTTCGATCAAACCATCCAATTAAAGCTTATTACTGGAATTTGTTATGGCTGATTTACCACAAGATCCTAGTGTTCCTTTGAATATGCCATCGCCTTCGCGACCATCGGTGTTGTCATTGGCGATCAAAGAAAAGTCTGCTTTGTTTTCGGCCTATATGCCTTTTTTAAAAAATGGCGGGATTTTTGTGCCCACCAATAAATCCTATAAGTTAGGTGAAGAAATCTACGTGATTTTGACTTTGTTGGATGACCCAAGTAAGTATCCTATTGCGGGCAAAGTGTCTTGGGTTACTCCAGCTGGTGCTGGTAACAACAAATCGCAAGGCATAGGTGTACATTTTCCGAGCGATGAAAGCGGCGTACGAGTTAAACTGCGGGTGGAAGAAGTATTAGGCGCTAGCATACGTTCTTCACGTGCAACGCATACGCTGTAAAACCAATCTGAATATCAAAAAATGACCGCGCCTGATTGCTACTGATATCAGTTTGGCGAGCGCGGTTTATTTTGTCTCTATTCTCTGCGCACAGCATACATTCGTTTTTGTTGCTTTTTAAGTCACCTCTTTAAATCGCTTCTTCAAGTCGCATTTTCCACATCATTTTTTCATAATTCATTATGTCGTCTGCCAATTCATTTGACACCGCATGGCCAGGTGCTCCCCAATTTTCACATCGCATTGCGCGCTTGGAAGACTTAACGGACATTGTTGCAATCTACAATTCCACCGTGGCTTCACGTATGGTGACCGCCGATACAGAAGAAATTTCCGTGGAGTCGCGTTTGAACTGGTTTCACGAACATACACCTGAGAAGCGACCATTATGGGTGGTTGAGAATGAGGAGGCTCAAATTGTGGGTTGGCTCTCGTTTTCTAATTTTTATGGGCGCCCCGCCTATTCAGGCACCGCAGAACTATCGATCTACTTGCATGAAAGTATGCGCCGTAAAGGCTTGGGGCGTTATTTCCTTGAGCAAGCCATTGCATTTGCACCGCAAATCAAAGTGCATACCTTACTCGGCTTTATTTTTGGCCACAACGTGCCGAGTATGAATCTGTTCGCCTCATTCAATTTTGAGATTTGGGCCAATATGCCTAAAGTGGCCAATTTGGATGGTATAGAACGTGATTTGATTATTTTTGGTAAGCGGGTTGATGGTGTTTAAATGGTTTTTGTTTTGTTCTTAGACGGACAAAATGCTGCGCTAAGCTTATCAATGTTTGGTGTGATAGTTAATAAATTGCTGCAAAATCAAGCGCTTATGTGTTAAACAGAGTAAAATTCGGGCTTATCGACATCTCTATGTCTGCCTCAAGTCGATTGAGTCGGCATCAACAATCAGGAATCCCTACTATGCTGAGCTATCGCCATGGTTTTCACGCTGGCAATCATGCTGACGTTCTCAAACACTTTGTTTTAATCGAATTGCTGAACTACTTAGGCCAAAAAGATACTGCCTATACTTACGTCGATACACATTCCGGTGCGGGCTTGTATTCGCTAGACACCGGTTATGCGATGAAGAACGCTGAATACGAAACCGGTATTGCGCCTTTGTGGGATAGAGATGACGTACCAGCAGCTTTACAAGTCTATCTGGACTTGGTCAAAGCGATAAATCCTAGTGGCAAGATGCGTTACTACCCCGGTTCTCCGTATTGCGCGAATCAAGTGATGCGTTCGCAAGATCGATTGCGTTTGTTTGAATTGCATCCTAGTGAAATCAAAATTCTCAGCGAAAATTTTCGCAAATTAGAAGCCCATAAAGCGGAACAGGGCGAACGCCAAACTGTACGTGGAAAACGCATCATGATTAATGCGGGCGACGGCTTTGAGGGTTTAAAGGCGATTTTGCCACCACCTTCGCGTCGTGGTCTGGTTTTGATTGATCCTCCGTATGAAGTTAAAGATGATTACCGTCGCGTGAAAGTGTGTTTGGAGGATGCTTTGGTGCGTTTTCCAACTGGGACTTATGCTGTATGGTATCCGGTCTTATCACGTATAGAATCTAAACAATTACCAGATCGCTTGAAACGTATTCCAGCTAATGGCTGGTTAAATGTGACTTTGAGTATCAGCGGTCCAACGCCAGATGGTTTTGGTTTGCATAGCAGCGGCATGTTTGTCATTAATCCGCCTTGGACTTTAGAAGCGACTTTACGTGAAGTGATGCCTTATTTGGTACGCGTCTTAGGTAAAGATGTCAGCGCTAAGTTTGAAATTGAATCAGGTCAAACTGAAACAGTTCGTATGAAAGGTCCGGTACGAGCACCTTTGGATCGTAGCATTCAAGGTCAGGGACGCACTCCGGTCGCAGGCGGCGCACGTCCACAAGTAGGTAGCTTGCGTACAAAAGCGGGTATTAGCACAGGCCGAGGCCCTAGTGCCAACGCGGGCACGGGTGCGAAAGCTAGTCGCGAAGGAAATCGTGAAGTAAGTCGTGCAGTAAGTCGTGATACAGGGCAGGGGAAACGCGTCGCACGTCCTGCGAATCTATCTAAGACACGTTCACGTTAATTCTGTACAAAATCGGCGTATGTCCTTGGATCATTCTAAGCATGCGCCCAACTTGTTGGTATTTCTCGGAGAGCCTTATGCAAAAAATCTTTTTCGCATTTGTGTTGAGCCTGGCCGCAAGCAGTCAATTTGCTCACTCAGATACGCTCAATACTACAGTTAAAATCGCGGTCATCGATCCCATGTCTGGGCCATTTGCGCCTATTGGCCACAATACCTTTAATTCCTTCACTTATCTTGCCGAACGTGCGAATGCCGAAAAATGGGCGGGTGAATATAAGCTCGTATTTGACGCATTTGACAATAAGGCGGGCGTGCAAGAAAGTTTGAGCTTATTGCAGACGGTGATTGATAAAGGCTACCGTTATGTGGCGCAAGGAACAGGTTCTGCAGTTGGATTAGCGTTGATTGATGCCATCAATAAACATAATCAACGCAATCCCGGCAAAGAAATTATTTATCTGAATCACGGCTCGATTGATCCCGATATGACCAATAGCAAATGTAGTTTTTGGCATTTTCGATTTGATGCGAATTCGGACATGAAAATGGAAGCGCTCAGTACTTTCATGGCGGCCGATAAAAATATCAAGAAGGTGTATTTGATTGGTCAAAATTACTCGCACGGTCAGCAAGTTGCCCGGGCCGCCAAATCCTATTTGGCCCGCAAACGACCTGATATACAAATCGTCGGGGAAGACCTCCATCCACTGGCAACGGTTAAAGATTTCGCACCTTACATTAGCAAGATTAAAGCCTCAGGTGCCGACTCTGTGATCACTGGTAACTGGGGTACTGACTTGGCGCTATTGATTAAAGCGGCGAAAGAGGCGGGCTTAAGCGCCAATTTTTATACTTATTACGCCAGCTCGACGGGTGTACCAACCGCGATGGGATCGGCAGGAATTGATAAGGTAAAGCTGATCGGCTACTGGCATCCGAATAATGCGTCAGCAATAGGCACGCAATTGACTAAAGGTTTCAAGGAAAAATACAAAGATGATTTGTCTTCTGTCTCTACATATTCCTTGAT
>CAUPNA010000147.1:0-10947 GCA_963512475.1 uncultured Undibacterium sp. | reverse complement strand
TCATTGATGCCGCCATTAAGTATTCTTCTAAAGTCAATTCGCATCGTTAAACCAAATACATATTTGGCTCGAATTCAGTTTCAAAACAAATCTACATCACCGCCAACAGGGGCACTCTTCAAACGACTGGCATAATCGAGTTCACGTTTTTTCAGCGTATCGTTATGTTCAACTTTTAATTTCTTCACCAGAACTTTGCCAGTTCGCGGAAAAAAATAAACCTTTCGTGGAAAGATATCATTGAGATCCTCTGCGATCACACGCATTCTTTCCATGCGGAGATAGTCCAAAACAAATTTGGCATTACGTTCGCCAACATTGATCGCCGTAAATCCACGCAAAACATTACCGCCACCGAAAACCTTAGCTTCCATATTTTCTCTACGGGCACCAGCTTTCAATAACTCATTAATCAATACTTCCATCGCATAAGTTCCATAGCGCATCGAGGCAGAGACTGGGTTATCCGAGTTCTCACCGCCATCAGGTAACATAAAGTGATTCATACCACCCACGCCTGATACACGATCACGAATACATGCCGACACACACGAGCCTAACACTGTGACGATCAACATATCTTTACCAGTGAAATAAAATTCACCTGGTAATATCTTTGCTGCATCACAATCAAAAGTTCTATCGTAATAGACATTCGTTGCAAAGTGTTCTTCACTAAACTGACTCATGGATCACCTTTTATTTTGATCATAAGAACTTAGTTTCTTATGCTTATCCTCTTGGCTAGCCAGTACGTAAACCGTCTTTCCACGCAACTTAAAATCATCAGAAACATACAGAAAATTCTCTGAATGACCAGCAAACAACAATCCATCAGACTTCATCAAAGGAACAAACTTTTTCAATATATTTGATTGTGTTGGTTTATCAAAATAAATCATGACGTTTCTACAAAATATCGCATCAAAATCACCATGAATAGGCCATCGATCATCGAGTAAATTGAGTGGCTCAAAAGAAATCAGATCACGCAATTCCTGTCTAACCAACACGGTTCCCTCATTATTTCCACGACCCTTAAGGAAGTATTTTCGCACCAACTCCGGCGCCATTTTCTCCACTCGATCTATGTTATAAACACCGCGTGCAGCAACACTCAATACATTGGTATCAATATCAGTAGCAACAATTTGCAGGTTTGGTTTTGCCGTATGCAAAGCTTCGCAAACTGTCATTGCAATCGAATATGGCTCCTCCCCTGTTGAACTTGCGGAACACCAAATACGTATTGGACCATTCTTATTTTTGACGTGCTCTGCCAAAATTGGGAAATGATGTTCTTCGCGAAAAAACGAAGTCAAGTTTGTCGTCAATGCATTGGTGAAAGCTTCCCACTCGTCACTATCACTCTGACGTTCCAACAAGTCTAAATAAGTCGTAAATGACACAATTCCAGTCGCGCGTAAGCGTCGCGCCAAACGGCTATACACCATTTCTTGTTTGCTGTCAGACAAAGAAATTCCAGCACGACGATAAATTAAATCACGAACCCGTTCAAAATCGCGATGATTGAATAAAAATTCTTTCTCGCTTTCCGACCGTTCTGCTGGCTTGGCCATCCAAATTCCCAGTCTAAAATTAAATTATTTTTACTCTAACGAAATCAGGCAAACACAAAACGACTGTTTAACTGGCATGATCCATCAAGCCCATTTCTGGGCTAGACATCAACTTTTCAATATCAACCAAAATTAGCATACGCTCTTCAAGCGTACCGAGACCAATCAAAAAGTCATCGTTAAAAGTAGTATTCATTTCTGGAGCCGGACGAACCTGCTCCGGCAGTAAAGTCATAACATCAGATACACTGTCGACCACCATACCGACCACACGTGTGCCAATATTGAGAATAATAACGACTGTCAGCTGATCATAGGTTGGTGCACCTAAATTGAACTTTATTCGCATATCTACAATTGGAACGATAATCCCACGCAGATTAATAACGCCCTTCAAAAACTCAGGTGCATTAGCGATACGAGTTACTGCCTCGTAACCACGTATCTCCTGCACTCGCAAAATATCAATGCCGTATTCTTCATTGCCTAGGGTGAACGCTAAAAACTCATGCGTGTTCATTTCTCCCTGTTTTGCGACACCATTTGCTACGGAGCTATCAGAATTTTGTGCCATGTTAAATTCCCCATCAACCAAAGTTAATTCAAAACTATCGTACCGAACGCAGCAAGGCTGCAACATCAAGGATCAGAGAAACACCACCATCACCTAAGATAGTTGCTCCTGAAATTCCTGGAATTTTTCGATAATTAGATTCAATATTTTTCACAACGACTTGCTGTTGTCCCACCAAATCATCCACAAACAGAGCTGCTTTCTTGCCATCAACCTCAACAATGACAGTGATGCCGCAAGAAGGATCTGTATGACACGGCTCAATATTAAAAGATTCGTAGAGAGGGATTAAAGGCAAGTACTCCTCGCGAATTTTGATTACACGTCCCTTGCCATTAATTTCTTTAATGTCTTCTGGTTTAGGTTGCAAAGACTCCACTACAAAACCAAGCGGCAAGATATAAATTTCTTCGCCCACTTTGATCGACATCCCATCTAAGATTGCTAGGGTTAGAGGTAATGAAATCGTGATCGTGGTACCGAATCCTTTGGCTGAACGGATGTCAACGACACCGCCCATTTGTGTAATGTTACGCTTAACAACATCCATGCCAACACCGCGACCAGAGACATCGGTAACAACTTCTGCGGTCGAAAATCCTGGTGCAAATATTAATTGCCATACCTCTGAATCAGACATCGCATCAGAGACAGACAGTCCATTCTGTTTTGCTTTACCAAGAATTTTTTCACGATGCAAACCACCACCGTCGTCAGAAACTTCGATGACAATATTGCCACCTTGATGAACAGCAGACAATGAAAGCCGTCCCGATTCCGTTTTACCACTTCCCAGACGTGTCGCCGGCATTTCGATACCATGATCAATACTATTACGAACCAGATGCGTAAGCGGATCGACAATGCGCTCAATCAAACCTTTGTCAAGCTCGGTAGAAGCACCATAAGTAACAAACTCAACTTTTTTGCCTAACTTCGTCGCCAAATCGCGCACCATGCGCGGGAAGCGTGAAAACACGTAATCCATAGGCATCATACGGATTGACATGACGGCTTCTTGTAAATCTCGAGTATTACGGGTTAAATGTGCGACACTACTAAGCAGACGCTCATTCGAGACAGGGTCTAAGTCTTGTGTTCGCTGAGCCAGCATAGCTTGCGTAATAACCAGTTCGCCAATCAAATTAATAATCTGATCAACTTTTTCAATTCCTACACGAATAGTCGTGGACTCGTGTGATCCTGCATTCTTATCAACTTCTTTCTTTGCTGCGTGCTTGGCATGACTGGCAGACTCTGACTCCGGCTTTTCGACAAGCTTCTTAGCGTTTTCTTGCAATGGCAAATTCCCTTCTGGTGGGAACATTGCGTCAAGTGGCTGAAAGAAACCGTAGCCTAATTCTTCTTCACTTTTACCAGCGGCAACATCGTCTACCGAAGGTAATTCTTGTGGTGTAATCGAAATTTTATCGACATCTAGGATAAAAGAACAAACAGCAAAAATATCATCTTCGCTGCTGTTCGTGTTTAGGATAATAACTGCGCCATCTGCATCTGACTTTTCAGATTTAACCAATCCTAGCAAGCTTAACTCAGTCGTCAACAAACTCAAGTCATCGCCACCAACACCAGTAAAAACAACCTTGAAACAATGCTGAAATTTTTCATTTTCATCGCGTACTTTTGCATGCGAACTTAGGTCTGCAACGATACCTGACTTTACTTTAATCTCTTCCTGTGCGAAGGATTGTAAAAGCATACGAACGTCACCTACGGCATCCAAATCAACCGGAGTTCCAAGACGATGCCCATCCAATTGCATCTTGAGGATATCTTTTGCAGCAAGAAAAGCGTCAACATGCTCCGCAGTCAGAGGCATTTCACCTTTTCGAATTTTATCCAACAACGACTCTAATATGTGCGTCACTTCGGTCATATCAGTTAAACCGAAAGTTGAAGCTCCTCCCTTTATCGAATGTGCAGTACGAAAAATGGCATTAAGATCCTCGGCATCTGGAGAATCGACATCAATACCTAACAACAACTTTTCTTTTTCCGCGAGAAGCTCTTCAGCCTCATCAAAGAAAACTTGAAAAAACTGACTCATGTCAATCGTCATTGCCCCACCCCATTCTTACTCGATTACTTTCGCAATAGCTATACAAACTAGCCAATAACTTTCTTCACCACTTCGGTCAATTTTTGTGGGTCAAACGGCTTCACCAACCAGCCATTTGCGCCCGCAGCTCGCCCCTTGGCTTTCATATCATCGCTTGACTCTGTCGTCAGCATTAAAATCGGTACCCGTTGATATGTAGGCAGTGCACGCAATGATTTGATCAAAGTCAAACCATCCATACGTGGCATATTTTGATCCGTTAATACCAAATCAACTACTTGATTTTTGGCTTTTTCCAAACCATCTTGACCGTCGACGGCTTCTATGACCTGGTATCCAGCTGCCTTCAAGCTAAATGCAACCATTTGACGCAAAGATCCAGAATCATCTACCGCTAAAATTGTTTTGGCCATCACTACTCCATTCAGAAAATTGAGAAAATATTCTCAGCTCGACGCAAATCTAAAATAATTCAATATCACCGCTATTTAGATGTTCTTGATTAACCGTTTTACGCAATAAATTTTTAAGTTCAATACTTTGTTGCTCTAGCTTCCCGGTCACTTCGGATAACAGTCCTTCGATTTCTTCGTTTTCATCATCTGCAGATAGTACATTACTAACCACGTCAAGCGTGTTCAGCAGTTCACGAAGTCCGGCACTGCGTTGCATAGTCCTTGAAATCAATTGATTTGTCAGATCTTGAAATTGCAAGCTAGTGACCGCTTTATTTATATTTAAAGCAATATCAGCTTGTATTTGTGACAGACGTTCAACATTTTCGGCTGGTACCTGTCCAGTTCCAACGATGATACTAATCTGTTCTTCTTGAGACAGAACCGAAGCGTGTAAATCCAAAAAATTGGTTCCAAGCTTTTCTATTGCCTCAGCCAGCAAAATCGTGGTTTGAATCAAATCTGTCTCAACTTCCAACAAATGAGCCACACCGTGATCCGAAACACCGGCCAACAGCTGTTTCACCTTAGATCCGAGCATCTTTTTCTTTGACATCGTTAGCGTCCCATTCTGCAACATACCGGCTGCATTTCATCAAGTGATCAACGTTATCTTATTTCTTGCTCTCTACAGGAACTTCCATTTGCTTACCAAGATCGACTTCCCCACCATCTTGAGATGCAGACAGTTCTGCCTTCTTATTCATCACTATAATACTGATGCGTCGGTTTATCGGGTTTAACGGTTCTTCTTTATCAAACAGGACAGAGGACGACAACCCAACTACACGCAACACTTTCTTCTCGTCCATACCACCATAGATAAGCTCTCTGCGCGATGCATTAGCGCGATCGGCTGACAACTCCCAGTTGCTGTAACCTTTCTCACCACTACCATAAGGCGCTGCATCCGTATGACCTGACAAACTGATCCTATTTGGCACTTCATTCAACGCCAGACCAATCTCGTGCAAAATATCCCTAGTATATGGCTGCAAGTCTGCTTTAGCCGATGCGAACATTGGGCGATTCTTTTCGTCGACCATTTGTATTCTCAACCCTTCGGTCGTAATATCCAACAGCAACTGTTTTTTAAATTGTTTTAATGTGGCACTTGATTCAATTGCAGCTTCAATTTTTTCTTTAAGATTTTTAAGTCGTTCTGCATCGGCTTTTGCTAACGCAGCTTCCGCGGCTTGCAAGTTGTAGGTTTTTTTAACCGCTTCAATCTCGCCTTTACGCTGCTGCCCTTCACGCAATGAAAGGTCTTTCCCACCACCTTTAATCACACTAGAACTATCGCCGCTTCCATCACCACCAGCCATTGCCACCTTCAATGGCGTTTGAAAGTACTCGGCAATACCTTGCAAATTACCTTTAGCGGTAGAACCTAGAAGCCACATCAATAAGAAAAACGCCATCATCGCCGTAACAAAGTCAGCATAAGCAATTTTCCATGCGCCTCCATGATGCCCACCAGCGACCTTCTTGATTCGCTTTACGATAATGGGTCTGAGTTCCTCATTTGCCATTTTGTATGCCCGTCAGACTATTTAGACTTTGATTGCTTAATGTGTTCTTCCAGCTCTGAAAATGTCGGACGCTCCGTCGAGTAAAGCACTTTACGACCAAATTCGACTGCCAATGCAGGTGCATATCCATTTAAACTCGCTAACAGCGTTACCTTTACACATTGAAAGGCTTTAGATGATTCATCCAATTTTTGCTCAAGCAAACTAGCAAGTGGACCAACAAATCCATACGCCAGCAAGATACCCAAGAAAGTACCCACTAAGGCCTTTGCAATTAATATCCCCAATTCTGCAGGAGGAATACCAACAGACTCCATAGTGTGCACAACACCCATAACTGCAGCGACGATGCCAAAAGCTGGCAAGCCATCACCAAGTTTAGCCAAAAAATGCGCCGGCACTGCGCCTTCGTGATGATGAGTTTCCAACTCGTTATCCATTAAGTTTTCAATCTGAAATGCGTCCATATTTCCAGAAACCATTAGACGTAAATAATCAGACAAAAACTCCATCAAATGATGATCCTTAACTACCAAAGGATATTTACTAAATAAGGGACTCTCTTCAGGCTTTTCAATATCACCTTCGATAGACATTAAGCCTTCTTTACGAATTTTGGTGAGAACATCAAATAGCATGGTCATGAGCTCCATGTACATCGCTTTTGAATACGGAGAGCCTTTAAGAAGTGAAGGTAAGGCTTTTAATGAAGCCTTCAATGACTTCGGCGTATTACCAACGAGTGCAGCACCGACTGCGGCACCACCAATCATTAACAATTCGATAGGCTGAAACAATATCGCCATGTGGCCGCCAGCTAAAACAAAACCGCCAAACACGGACCCACATACGATGATATAACCCACAATAACTAGCACGAGTTAGACTCCTCAATCTGTTTACTCTCGAACATCTCTGGTTTCAAGCCACAACTCAAGAATACCAGCGATCTGGTAGCATGAGGCAACATTTACCAGAATATTGCTCAAAAAATATATTTCTGTTGTTTCATTATATACGCCAACCGTACAACATCGACCCATCTTGTACCAATTCCACGCAAAGATCCGGCTCGACACCGGGAACCACAAACTCATAACTCAAAAATAGTGAGCCAGGCAACATCTCCAAGTTAACTTTCGTCCAAAGCTCAGACATGGCCGCGGGTGATAGGTAACAAAATACGATACGAAATTGTGACAAATCCAAATCGGCGTAACTGGCAAAAGAAAATCGTACCGGCGAGCCACGAAAAAAGCCTCGCACCACACTAACCAACCAAGGCAAAGGCGCGATTTCCACTCCAGAAAACTGACCAAATTGATTGCGTTTAGACAGATCAAGCAAAAGACCACCCATGCCACTACCGAGATCGACAAAATTAAATTGTTCATCAACAGGAAGCAAACCTAGTAACGGGTCAATAAGAGCCGATTTAGATGGGTAATAGGGAACCTGAGTTCGGTAGGTTGACCAATACAGCAAGCATAGTGCTAGCAAACCAATCAAATAAACATAGGATGGCAAATTCTGCCAGTAAAAGAAAACAACAAGAAGGGGAAATGAGAACTGTATGACGCCCCACCACCAATCGAAGCGCAATACCAATGCAGCAAGGCCTGCAATACAGCAATGCAGAAAGAGTACAAGAAAAATACTTAAAGACACACCAAAAACAAATTGAATTGCACAGAGCAATAGATACGTCAATCCCAAACTTGACAACTGCAACAGCAATGACTTCAATCCAATTGACAACTTCAAATTGCTCACCCTATACAAGTCAATCAATAAAACTTAACTTAAAGCAAGCAAATCTTATCTCAACTAGGCAAAAGCGGGTGACATTTCCAGCATGCGTGCTTTTTTTGTTTTACCTGCTCGCGACGGAACATGACAAAGACCACATGCATAATGATCATGCAAATCAAGTGTATGCCCAACAAATTGTCCGCCACAATGCTCGCATTTAACAAACGACAGCATATTACCCTCAAAGAATCTGACCAAGGTCCAGGCGCGCGTCAAGGACAGAACAGGCTCTTCACCTTCAGGCGTGGGCATCTGTTCGAGATATAGTCTGTATGCCTTCACAACTGCATGAATACCACTAATTCCAGCATGTTCACGCAAATATTTAAAAATATTCATAAACAATGAAGAATGAATATTCGGTTGCCAGGTAACGAACCAATCTGTCGAAAACGGCAACATACCTTTTGGCGGCGATACACCCTTTAATTCTTTATAAATCTTCAGCAAGCGCTCACGTGACAATGAAGTTTCTGACTCAAGCAACTGAAGGCGCGCGCCCAAATTGACCAAATCTACTGCCAATTGAATTTCGTTGGCTTCATTTACTATACTTTTCGTTGCCATGATTACACCTCAATCTTTAAAAAACAATTTAAATCGTTTAAGCGATTTCTTCTACTTTTTGGCCAGCCATCAAAATTGCGGCATGAGAATGCGCCAAAGAGCGTTCTTTATTGTAATTTGTCAACATACAAAGAATTGAGCTATCTTCGAATCTAAAACGAGCCAACATCATATTGGAGCCAGCCAGCTTCAAAATTTGGGCGTTATTTAAACCCTCAATCAAATCGGCGATTTCTTTACCAATACCCAAACGGAAGATTGCGGTCGCTTTGTCAGAACGAATCATTTGCTGGGCGAGCATCAGGTAACTCAGGTTAGCATCGCGAATTTCAGCCATCATATCATTTGGTGTCATTTTAGCACTCCCACTATTTAGTCCTGACAGAATGTGTTGCCAGTGGGATAGATTGTGTTACCAAGCAATATACCGGTGTATCAGCGGAACTGCGGATTAAATTCGGAAAATAAAGAAAGACCCAATAGGAGTTCATCCTACATTGGATCAATAATAGATAATTGCGAAAATAGATTCGCAATTTTTATTTGAAATTTGTATTTTGCTTTTTTCGGAACGAAAATAACGAAACACAATAAAAACAATGACTTAGAAAAATAATCTAACTGGAAAAAGCGCCTTCAAGAACATTAACGGCAGCACTTCCAAAAACTTTAGGGTCAACTCAAAAATATTTTTAAAATTATTTTTAAGCTCTTCCTACAAACATTAACGGCAAAAAAAAGCGCCACTTTAGGGTGACGCTAAAAATATTTTGATTTTTTTGTTGGAATTTAGCCTAAAAGTATTAAAACACCATGAATTTAATGATCGCCATTCCATCTACAATTACAAGCAGACCTATCCTAGTTATTCACAAGGCTTCTTTAACTTATTAATTCCGTTTTCCAGAAACAATTGCCATTTGATGCTTTAGAAATATCATTAACCAAGTCCTCATGCATATCTAACTCAACCCGACTCGCAGAGCAAACTATTACATTAAAATCAACCTCTTCAATTTCAACAACTTTAGTAATAACCTGTGTCCGCTCTTCTTCGACTTCTATACTAAAACTATTTTGACCACGTGACATCGCCAAAAACACATCTGCCAACAATTCCGCATCCAATAGTGCACCATGCAACTTCCGGTGCGAATTGGAAACTTCATAGCGATCACATAAAGCATCCAATGAATTGCGTTTTCCAGGATGAAGTTCTTTTGCCTGAACTAAAGTATCCACCACATTCGATACATGCTCTTCGAATTTTGGCAATCCCAAGCGCTCGAACTCGGCATTCAAGAAGCCTAAATCAAATGGCGCATTATGAATAACGATTTCAGCATCTTTTACAAATTCAATAAATTCTGCGGAAATTTGGGAAAAAACAGGCTTATCGCTCAAAAATTCAGTGGTCAATCCATGAACGGCGAGTGCGCCCTCTTCTGAATCACGCTGGGGATTAATATAGCGATGAAAATTATTACCTGTAAGTTTGCGATCAAGTAATTCAACACAACCAATTTCTATGACCCGATTTCCTAAACGAGGATTTAAACCCGTGGTTTCAGTATCTAATACAATTTGTCTGCTCATAGAAACATCTCTCTTCTCTAAATTATTCAATATTATTAGTTCAAATATTGGCACTTGCTTGATCCGGGAGCCAGGTAAGTCTGACTTTAGTTGCGTTCGGAGACTCGGACAAAAAAGCTGCATCAGTACCGACTAAACCTACATGAAACAAACGATCATCAACATAAATATAAGGCAACTTCTCTCTGCGCCAGAATGGAATCCGTAAAGTCTGAAAATGACTTTTCATGTCCCGTGATGGCCGCATTTTACCGAGGCGAAGCCGTTCGCCACCGACGCGCTGTCGGATTTCTAATTTATTATTGAGTAGGACTTCGGTATCGATGCCTATTTCATCATACTGAAATAAAAGCTGTCCTTTTAGTTCCGGGAAATAGTGACTCTCTTCACCATTCCATTGCCAGCCTAAAGTACCAACAAAATTACTGATGCGACTTGTATCAATCAAGCTGACTTTGCCGTCATA
This sequence comes from uncultured Undibacterium sp., assembly GCA_963512475.1. Classification (GTDB taxonomy): domain Bacteria; phylum Pseudomonadota; class Gammaproteobacteria; order Burkholderiales; family Burkholderiaceae_D; genus Undibacterium. The sequence goes on along the minus strand of CAUPNA010000147.1, from coordinate 285 downwards.
ACGGTATAAAACATAGCTCAAATGCTGAACAGTAACGCGTGCATCTTCACGAGCCTCAAACAATTGCGTTTGCATTTCACGAAGTTTAGAAGATGATGGCAATTGCAAGCCATGTTTCAATAGCCAATATCGAAATAGGTTAGTCAATCGATCAGGACTTAAGGCACTCAACGCGCTTATTTCTAAATCAGCGCCATCGCGGCAAAGTACCAAATCTTGCTCAGCGACTTCATCAAGGATACGATTTGCGGAGCGCACGTGTTCAGAGGTGCGCAACAGTCGCTC
>CAUPNA010000146.1:0-10984 GCA_963512475.1 uncultured Undibacterium sp. | reverse complement strand
GTATAACGCCGAAATGACGAGATCGCCACGACGGTCATAATTTTAAGTGAGACATTCATTGGCGATTCTCCGTCGATTGACTTGTTAAACACTCGTCATTCTCCTATACAACGCCTCATCTTGAGTTACAACAAACATGGTTGGTGTGCCAGCACCAAGCACATGCAGTGGTTGATAAAGTACAACTTGTGCCCAGAAGTCTTTCGTGTCTTGGCTCTCCACGTCAAGCGGCGAAAAACCAAACTGATTAACAAAAGATTTGTGTTGATCTGACGGCACCTCCGAATTGTAAACATACCATTCATCGAACCCCGGCGTGGGTAGTTCAGAGGCAATCTGAACACATGGGGAGACCGCTAAACCGTTGCGAGTTGTCCAGCCCTTTTTCAATTCGGCTTGGCTTGGCAAAAATGGGCCGCTGTCACAAGACGCAATTGCAACGCGGTTCCCTACAACGGTTTGAGGAAACTGCAACATGAGATCCGATAAAGACGGATCGAACCCATCTGCCCATTCCACAACCCAGTAGTTAAATCGAGATCCTGTGCGCATGATGTTTAACGTGATTTAATTTTACAAAATGAAAAGATACCCGAACATCAAAAAAAAGACAATTTGTTTCTCTACGCTTGCAAGCCGCATGGATGCTGGTTATATTTCAATATACTGATTAAATATACAGTTATAACCAAATGGACAAAAACATCAATCCGCCAAAACCAAAATTGCTCGATCAGATGCGTGATCGTCTGCGGTACAAGCATTACAGTTTATCAACTGAAAAGGTCTACCTATATTGGTGTCGCTTCTACATTCGTTGGTCAGGGATGCGTCATCCACTAGAAATGGGATCACCGGAAATTGAAGCTTTTTTGAGTATGCTAGTCTCGGTTCGGCATGTCTCAGCCGCGACCCATAAGCAAGCCTTGAGTGCAATATTATTTTTATACAAAGAAGTACTTCAGATCGATCTACCTTGGATGCAGCAAATTGGACGCCCAAAAACCGAACAAAGACTGCCAACCGTTTTAACAGCATTGGAAGTGCAGTCTGTGTTGCGCAATTTAGAAGTGATCAATGCGGAACACGCACTCTTTGCCAAACTTTTATATGGCACAGGCATGCGAATTATGGAAGCCGCTCGACTGCGGATTAAGGACATCGAATTTGACCGATCTGCGATCATTATTCGCGAAGGAAAAGGCGCCAAAGATCGTGTGGTCATGCTACCTGAAAGTCTCCGTGTCGATTTAATGGCGCAAGTCGCTCGCTGCAAACTACGCTGGCAATCAGACACCGAACAACAAATGAGTGGTGTGGAAATGCCGTTTGCCTTGGATATAAAATATCCGCGAGCAGGGCATAGTTTGGCTTGGTTTTGGGTGTTTCCGCAGCATGTTTTTTCGACCGATCCGCGCAGCGGTATCGTTCGACGGCACCACCTTTTTCCACAAACATTTCGGCGGGCATTTACGGCGGCTCTCAAACAATCAGGAATTCATAAACCTGCTAGCCCACATACTTTGCGCCATTGCTTTGCAACTCATCTTCTACAATCAGGTTGTGATATTCGTACTGTTCAAGACTTATTAGGGCATGCAGATGTCAGTACAACGATGATTTACACCCATGTTTTAAAAATCGCTGGCGGAGTGCGTAGTCCGCTCGACAGCCTCGACAAATAGTGCTTCTGTGCTTCAATCCCAAGACAAATACATTCAAAGAAAGAAACATTCGAGCTTCAAAAAACACCGAAGATCTCAGCTAAGCCTCTGATTTTTAAAATAAAACCGCTATTTTCAACTTTCTTCCTTGAAAAAGCCCTACCCCGCCCATATAATTAGCACTCAGCAAGAGAGAGTGCTAACAATTCGACTAGCATTTACTTTTGGCAACATATTCCCTTTTGGAATTGAGGGCTTGAAAGTGGCTTGTGCTGCTCCCATGTAGTGGGCTACTCAGCACAAAGCGCAAAACACGTAAGCTCACATTTTTGCATTTTGTTTACTTTGGTAATTTTACTTTTGTAATTTTTTTAGGAGTTAGTATGAATCTTCGTCCCCTGCACGATCGCATTATCGTTAAACGTTTGGATCAAGAAACAAAAACAGCATCCGGTATCGTTTTGCCTGACGCAGCAGCTGAGAAACCAGATCAAGGTGAAGTACTGGCGGTAGGTAACGGCAAGGTATTGGAAGACGGCACAGTGCGCGCTTTAGAAGTTAAAGTCGGCGACCGCGTTTTGTTCGGCAAATATTCTGGTCAGGCTGTCAAAGTTGACGGCAATGAAGTGTTGGTTATGCGTGAAGAAGACGTCTTCGCAATCGTTCAGAAGTAATTGAACCGCAACCAATTCACTTTTACATTTATTTTGGAGAAATTCTATTATGGCAGCTAAGCAAGTAGTATTTGGCGATGACGCACGTGCAAAAATCGTTAACGGTGTTAACGTTTTGGCCAACGCAGTTAAAGTAACTTTGGGTCCTAAAGGTCGTAACGTAGTTTTGGAGCGTTCATACGGCGCGCCTACAGTGACTAAAGACGGTGTGTCAGTCGCTAAAGAAATCGAACTGAAAGATCGCCTGGAAAACATGGGCGCGCAGTTGGTGAAAGAAGTTGCTTCCCGCACTTCTGACAATGCTGGTGACGGTACAACAACAGCGACTGTATTGGCACAAGCTATCGTTCGCGAAGGCTTTAAATATGTTGCTGCTGGTTTCAATCCAACGGATTTGAAGCGCGGTATCGACAAGGCAGTTGTGGCGTTGGTAGCGGAAGTGAAAAACATCGCTCGCCCAACAACAACAAATAAAGAAATCGCTCAAGTTGGTTCTATCTCTGCAAACTCCGATCAAAACATCGGCGACATCATTGCTAAAGCAATGGACAAAGTCGGCAAAGAAGGCGTGATCACTGTTGAAGATGGTAAGTCTTTGGAAAACGAATTGGATATCGTCGAAGGTATGCAATTTGACCGTGGCTACTTGTCACCGTACTTCATCAACAATCCAGAAAAACAAGCGGTGATTTTGGATAACCCATTTGTTTTGTTGTACGACAAAAAAGTATCTAACATCCGTGATCTGCTCCCGGTATTGGAACAAGTTGCAAAATCTGGTCGTCCATTGTTGATCATCGCAGAAGACGTCGATGGCGAAGCATTGGCAACTTTGGTGGTGAACAACATCCGCGGCATCTTGAAAACTGCTGCTGTTAAAGCGCCAGGTTTTGGTGATCGTCGTAAAGCGATGTTGGAAGATATCGCGATTTTGACTGGCGGCCAAGTGATTGCAGAAGAAGTTGGTTTGACTTTGGAAAAAGCAACTTTGGAACAATTGGGTCAAGCGAAGCGTATCGAAATCAGCAAAGAAAACACCATCATCATCGACGGTGCAGGTCCAGCTGTTGGTATCGAAAGCCGCGTCAAACAAATCCGCGCACAAATCGAAGAAGCGACATCTGACTACGATAAAGAAAAATTGCAAGAACGCGTTGCCAAGTTGGCTGGCGGTGTTGCAGTGATCAAAGTTGGTGCTGCTACTGAAGTTGAAATGAAAGAGAAAAAAGCACGCGTTGAAGACGCATTGCACGCAACACGTGCAGCGGTTGAAGAAGGCGTTGTTCCTGGCGGTGGCGTTGCATTGTTGCGCGCACGTGCAGCAGCTGGCGTGATCAAAGGCGACAATCCCGATCAAGATGCAGGTATCAAATTAGTCTTGAAAGCGATCGAAGCACCATTGCGTGAAATCGTTGCGAATGCAGGTGGCGAAGCAAGTGTTGTCATCAATGCTGTTGTGAACGGTACTGGAAACTACGGCTTCAATGCAGCTAACGACACTTATGGCGACATGATCGAAATGGGTATTCTCGATCCAGCTAAAGTAACACGCTCTGCATTGCAAAACGCAGCATCTGTTGCTGGCTTGATTTTGACAACTGATGCATTGGTTGCTGAATTACCAGAAGACAAAGCAGCTGGCGGTGGCGGTCATGATATGGGTGGCATGGGCGGCATGGGTGGTATGGGCGGCATGATGTAATCATGAAGTAAATGCGGTAGCCGAACCAGAGCCTAGCGTTCTAAGTTCTCTGCTTCAAAAAAGAAGCCTCGTTATTTTGGTAACGAGGCTTTTTTATTTGTAGCGAGCGACCCAAGTTTGTGTCGAGTTTGCGTCGAATTATGCTCCTACAACTTCCCTTTAATACCCGAACTAATCGCCGTTAAATCATTCCCGTTTGCATCCTCTGCCTGATGCAACCTGACGCAATAGCGTGATGTGGCTAAAGGTAAAGAAGTAACGTTAGAGCGAGCTACCACCTCCACCCACTTGCCAGGTTCGCGCACAACTTTGCCATCCGCAAGACGTGCCTGAAAAACACAGTCTAGCGTGCCCATAGCCACCGCAAATTTCTCACTTTTAGTTAATTTAGCCGAATTCGAACGCACGTCTTGTGCTGCCTGCTGAGCGGGTGTGAGTGTCTCTTCGGCGACGGATTTGGGCACCTGCAATTGGTAGCGATTCGTGATACTACCTAAGCTCGTCAAGTCTTTACCTGAATCAGAACCAGCTAATGAAGGGCTTGCTGATTCGTTTTTACTTCCTTTTTCCACAGAAATTTGTTCGCTGACATTGGTATCGACCGTCTTAGTGGACTTATTGAGTGAGGTTTGTAACTCTGGCGGTTTGAGCTCTTTCTTGTTCGAAGTAGCAGGCTTGGTGAGCGACACCGAATCAGGTGGCGGCAAACGATTGATCGGCGCGATAGTCATTACAGAGACCAAAAACTTCGTATTCGTCTCCAGATTTGACCGACTCAAAAAAACAATGATCATGCAATGACACAATACGATCAGGCACCAAAGAACCAAACGCGTCGACCGAAAAGAACTTACTAAAGTTGTGTTTGTCATCTGAGGCAATGTTTTTTAATACTAAAAAAGTAAGCGGCATATTAACCCACTTAACTTGACAACACTACAACTGCCCTAGATACTTCAAACACAATGAAAATCTGGAGGCTATCTTGGCAATTCAACAGCTGAACGAGACACAGGTACAAACTTGGACCCGCCATCAAAAAGATCAGTGGTGGTTGGAGAAGGTTTATCGGGGTGATATGGCGCAGTTGAGCTGGCGCTCAGGCTTATCGGGTTTTTTACTTGGCGGCATCTTGTCTGCTACTGCGATGTACATCGGTGCTAAAACCGGCATTTCTATCGGTGTCAATCTGATCTCGGTGATTCTGGCCTTTGGTATTTTCAAAGCACTTGAAAGTGCGGGTCTTACCAAAGACTTCACGATCCTAGAGAACAACTGTACACAATCGATAGCGACTTCGGCTGGTTATATGACGATGCCTCTGGTGGCCTGCCTGCCGGCCTATATGATGATCACAAAGATTATTCCTAGTTGGTGGCAAATGCTGATTTGGATGGTCATCATCGCGATTCTTGGCGTATTACTCGCCTTTCCGCTTAAACGGCGCTTTATCAATGAAGAACAACTGCCCTTCCCCGAAGGCAATGCCTGCGGCGTAGTGCTCGATACTTTGTATAACGGCGATGCTGGCAGCGGGATTTTTAAAGCGAAATTGCTTGCTAAAGTCAGCCTATGGACTGCGGCTTTGCAAATTATTTTGAGCGATGGCTGGATGAAGCTGCTGCAATTTAAACTCTTGCGACTGGATCAGTGGGCAGGCTTGAGCGAACCTTGGTATTTAAAAGAACGGCTGGATACTTACTATTATCTGGCAGCGGTGAAATATGAATTATGGATACCCAAAATTCTGGGTGTCGATTTTCGAACTTTGGGTTTACGATTTACCTTGGACGCCGCCATGCTTGGCGTGGGTGCCTTGATGGGCATACGGGTTGCAATCAGTTGCCTGATCGGCACAGTATTAAATTTTGCCATTCTTGGTCCCATCATGATTGGTCGTGGTGACATTGCGCCGCGCATGGGACTCGATGGTCAATTAGTGCCGCTGTCACGCATAGAAATTTTAAATCAGTGGTCATTGTGGTGGGGTATCGTAATCATGGTGGTGGCAGCCTTGATCAGCTTATTTGCCAAGCCAGAAATTTTTAAGGGTCTATCGCGACTGTTCAAAAAAGAAACCAACATAGATCAAGGTAAAGACGTACTCGCGCATATCGAAGTGCCATTATGGATTTCTTACCTCGGTGTGCCTGTCTTTAGTTTTTTAGGTGTGTGGGCAACCCATACTTTCTTTGGTGTACCTTGGTTATTCGCCTTTATTTCCTTAGCTTTAGTGTATTTGCTGACCGTCATCTGCATTAATTCTATGGCCTTAACCTCCTGGATACCGACCAGTGGTTTATCCAAGATCACGCAGTTTTCTATGGGTGCTTTGGATCGCAGCAATCCGGCGACGAATCTCATTCCCGCTGGGATGTCGGCGGAAGTCGCCTCCAGCGCCGCCAGTTTGCTATCCGATATTAAGCCGGGCTATATGCTGGGTGCCAAACCACGGCATCAAGTGATAGGGCATTTGATCGGTATTTTCTCCGGCACGCTGGCTTGCATTCCCGTTTACTTTCTACTGTTCTTACCGCCGGACGCCAATGGCGTGCGCAATACTGCCACCATCGTCACGGATCAGTTTGCTTTTCCCGCTGCGATGCAATGGAAAGGCGTGGCAGAATTGATAGGGCATGGTTTCAATAACCTGTCCCACAGCGCGATTATCTCCATCGTGATCGCCGCCATCGCTGCCATCATCTTCGAGCTCGCCACTATCATCAGTAAAGGAAAATTCCCTATTTCTGCCGTCTCGATTGGCTTAGGCGTAGTACTACCACCAGAAGCGGTGCTCGCCATGTGGATAGGCGCGTTTGTGTTTTGGTTGATGGACAGAAAACATAAACACAGCCCAAAAGAAAGCACGGGCTACAAAGTATGGGTCGATGGCATGCAGGCGGTTGCGGCTGGATTACTGGCAGGCTCGGCACTGATAGGAATAGGAAATGCGATGATTAATGTACTGATGTAGATGTGATGTTGCTTAGTTGCGCTTAGTGGCGTTCAGTTGCAACTATTTACGCTTATTGCGCAGCAAATTGTTCACCCCAAACTCAATCTGCATCTGATTAAATGCATCGAAAGAATGCAACAAGGCTTCAAATTTTGAAGCCTCTTTTTCCAGCTGCATCAGAGCATAAGTGCAGGCTTCTAAAGTGGATAACTGATCATCGGCATGCGCATGGCGAATTTGGTAGCGTGAGGCCGGCACTTCACGCAATGCGTAACGCGGCAAGCTTTGCAGCAAGGGATTCTTTAAGAGCATTTGCCGACTATGACGCCAACTTGCGTCGATGACGACTAAACGCACAGCAATGCCCTCTTCCTTCAAAAACTCTGGTGCGGTGGTCAAACCTGTCGTCTCTGGATACAACAAAACACTTTGTTTTTCATCTCGTTCTAAAGCTTGTTTAAGCTCCGCTTCGTCAAATACCTCAGCAATCAGAATAGCGCTATTCGGCAGGCACAGATGCAGTAGACGGGCGCTGCCTTTGACGTGATTGACCTCGGCAGGATGCTGCAAAATGAGTACTTCGGTTTGATTTTGCACTTGATGGACGCAAGCGCAGATACAAGCTTGGCTCGCACGCAGGCATTGTGGGCAAATTTGCCGTTTTGGTCGCTCCATCAAGTCCCCATCACTACTTGAGCAGGTCTCGCAGCGCCGAAGTCAAATCAGCAAACTCAAACTTAAAACCACACTCGGACAAAGCTTGTGGTACGACTTTTTGACCCGATAAAAGTAAATCGGAACGCTCGCCGAGAGCCAGCTTTAACATGGTCGCCGGTGCAAAAAAGATTGCAGGTCTGTGCACCGCACTTGCCAAAGTCTGAGTAAATTGCGCATTCGTCACAGGCTGCGGTGCGGTCAAATTAAATGCACCTTTCGCTGTTTGATCGTCTAACAAAGTTAAGACTGCGCGCAGATAATCTTGCCTATGTATCCAACTCATCCATTGTCTACCGTTACCCAAACGACTGCCCAGCGCCATACGAAACGGCAATAACATCTTCTTTAAGAGCCCACCCGCTTCATCCATGACTAAGCCTGTTCGTAGCAACACCACACGTACGCCTGCATCTTGCGCCACCAATGCTGCCTGCTCCCAAGCGGCACATAATTGTGCAGAAAAATCATGACCCGCAGCTGCATCTTCGGTCAGGCTTTGTTCTTCATGCATGCCGTAATAACCAATCGCGGAACCACTCAGTAACACTTGAGGTCGGTGTTTTGCCTGATTGATTTTTTGCACCAAAGTGATGGTCAATGCGACCCGGCTATCGAGCAAGGTTTGTTTGCGTTGCGCAGTCCAGCGAGCATCGACAATAGGTTCACCCGCCAAATTAATCACTGCGTCAAATTCCGTGTCCTCGGTGTACTCATCAAGGCTGCGGATTGATTTTACCGACGCGCCACACAAAGCAGCGACCTGCTGTGGACGGCGACTAAATACAGTGACCTGATCACCGCGTGCGGTCAATGCTGAACAGAGGCGGCGACCGATTAATCCCGTGCCACCCGTCATCAATATACGCATATTTTCTCGCTTAGCGTTAGATTCGCTCTAGATTACTTTAAGATCAAAATGAAGGTGGAAGATCTTCCAGAATACGCAGACGATCTCCAAAACTCCAGACTCGTTGAATTTCTATCACATCATACTTCGCCGCCAGCGTTGGAGGGAAAACAGAAAACGGGGCATTTGCCATAATGATGTTACGGGCCTTCTCATCAATTGCACGATTACCGCTGGTACGCATGATCGTCACATCTTCAATCGAGCCATCACTGCGTATCACCATGTTAATCAAAACATTGTGTTCGATATCGCTGAGTGAACGTTTTTCATAAATCAAATTACCATTCCGTTCCATTTTTTGCTTCAAGCTATCGACATACATACGCAGCGGCACTTCTTTATCGTAAGCACCGAGGAAGCTGCGGCGGCGTGCACGACTATCGTCCTGTAATTTGCCATTTGAGGGCGTTGCGGGTGCCGATTTGAACAAATCGCCGCTACGTGCCTGTTCACGCAAACGGCTGGCGAGATCGCCCTTACCTAGGCTCGGCGCTAAGCTAGCATTTCCTGCTGCATTATTACTACCGCCCTTACCCTGCCCTGTGCTGTCAGCATTCCCTTTACCCGCAGCCAAACGTGCTGCGCTAGCAGCGTTTGCTGCATTCGCAGCAGCAGCAGCCTCACGCTCTGCGTTGGTACGAGCAGTCGCCTCGGCTAATGCCTTTTGCTCTGCTAGCTTCTGTTCCGCTATTTGTTGATCCGCTATTTTTTGCTGGGCTATCTTTTGTTCGTTAGCACGCTGCTCTGCCAGCTTTTGCTCTGCCAGCTTTTGCTCTGCTAGTTTTTGTTCTAAGACCTTTTGTTCGGCAACACGCTGCTCGAGTAGTTTTTGCTCACTCTGGGCGACGAGCTTTTGTGCCTCTAGCTCTTCGGCTTTCTTGCGCTCAGCAATTTCTAAAGCGCGCTTTTTCTCAGATTCTTCTTGCTGCTTCTGACGCAATTGCGCCTGAGCCATGGCTTCTTGTTTTTGCTGCTCTTGTTCTTGCGCTAACTGACGCAAGCGTTTTTGTTCGGCCTGTCGTCTTTGATCTTCTTGCTTTAAAGTTTCTTGCGTCAACAATTCCTGTCGCTTCGTTTCACGCAACATCTCTTCGATCGCCCGCTCACGTTCTCGTTGAACCGTTTCTTGAGCTAATTTTTCTTGCGCCATTTTTTCTTGTGTGACTTTTTGCTGCGCTACTTGCTGTGCGAGCTGCTCTTCCTGTTGGCGCAGTTTCTCTTTTGCTGCTTGCGCTATTTTCTTTTGCTGAACGTCGGCTTCAAGTTTCTGCTCCTGCAGCACTTTTTCTTGTTCTATTTTTTTCAACTCATCTTGGCGTTTTTGCTCAGCGATCAATTCAGGGTCAGCATTCTTATCGATGATGGCATCCTCTGGAATCGCTTCCGATTTCTGCTTATTCTCTTTCTTGTCTTCCGCACGACGTTGTACTTCTTCTTCGCTGGTCAAAGGCACGACAAAGTCATCATTCTTGATTTGGTCTTGGGCGATGATGCGAGTTGGAGATTCGGTAGGTGGCAACACCCGCTTGACAGTCCGCGGTGGCGGTGTCCCGGTTTGTGCTTTTGACTTAGCTGGCTTAGCGATTTTTTTTACCACCACAGCTTCAACTTTTGCCAATGGCGCAACCAATTGAATCCCACGATGCGGCGGCACACTGGCTTTCGGTATAGGCGCTGGAAGTACTGGCGTTGGTAACTTAAATAGTTCTGGCGTGGTGACAGATGGTGTAGGTTTTACCGGTAAAGCTTGCGGTGCAGGACTAGCGATCTCGACTTGCAGAGGTTCAATCGCCGTGCGACGTTCTTTCCACGGTGCCTCTAGGCTGGGTAAATCTAAACCCGGAATACCAAATTGCAAAGACAATATGATCGCATGCAGTAGCAATGACACCAAAATACCGCCAATTAAACGACGATTTGCCAAAGCGGCATCGCTCATTTCTTCGGGTTCTTCAGGAATCGTCTCAAAACGCATGCAAATTGATAATCATAAGAAACAATGAATCCTCATTATCCCAGATTTTCTGTTTTCCTTAGGTGCAATATTGCAACTATCGGCAGTAGTGGAAATAGTACGACAGAAGAATTCAAAATATGAACATCTGCACGATCTGACCGACTCAAGAAGATATCAGCTTGGTATCTCGCTTAACAAAAAACAAACTCGCACCAACCAAGACCAATACCGCACCAAATAGTCGGTTTTGTACACGCTGCGCTTTCACATCCCGCATCAAGTTTTGCAAGGAAGACGCTAACAAGGCATAACTATGCATCACGGTGGTGTCAATCACGACCATCGTGATTGCCAAGATCGTCAATTGTGGTAACAAAGCAGATTGACTATTAATAAAGTTGGGC
>CAUPNA010000145.1:0-10999 GCA_963512475.1 uncultured Undibacterium sp. | reverse complement strand
GATTTCTTCAAGCAATTCTCACAGCCTAAGTCGATTGAGGTAAAAGTCAAAGCGCCACTTGTGTCGATAGTTGCCGAGGGAGACATGGTGGTGTTGGCCTTTGTCAGTCAGGCGAAAGACCCGAAGGATACATCGAAGACCTACACGACTACTTGGTTTGACATGTTCCGCATAGAAAACGGAAAGATTGCAGAGCATTGGGATCCAACGACTAAACGTTAAGCTTGTCTTGTGCGACGCAACCGAATCATTCAAGGAATGACGCGAAAATTGGCGCTCTACTCAATTTTATTGATCTACGCGCATTCACCTCAATTTAGCTTCAGCCATATGGCTTTGACACGGTAACACCGTATCCAAGCTTCGAACTAAAATGTACTTTGTAATGCTGCGAAGGTCATATTCACTTTTGCTAAATTAGATTCACGATAGGAGGCTTTGTGCCACAACAGCGTAAAGCAAGCGAGCTTGAAAAGCGCTTATCAAGCGAAGTGTTCTCAAGTGCGAAAAACAGTAAAAAGTTTGAAACTTTATCTGAGCTATCTCGCCGCTTCGTAAAAGAGTCGGAAGAGCGAATCAAAAAAAATCAAATACGGCGAGAGAAATCTATCTTATGGGTAGCACGGATTCTCTTCGTTCCAACACTAGCAATCACAGTGGCTTATTTTTTCATCTTGATTGGTTCTGCCATCTTCCTAGGAGAAATAGCAAGTATTTCTAGATACAGCGAGAAACCGATCTCTTTGCAAAGTGACCCAGCAATGTTCTGGATTACTTTGTCATACCATTCAGCCATTACGGCATTCTTATGCTGGGGCACATTTCAACTCGGAGGTGCCACGAAGTGGTTTGCCTTGCTCAATCCTAATGCAAAAATCGACAGAACCTCCCTTAGTTCCCGTCGATAACGCTTCAGCCATGTAGTGCGCGCACGTTTTTGTCCCCACGCCTTGAGACTGGCCGAGGTAAAATTTTTCTAAAACTTGCGATCGGTGTAGGTGATTTCCTTCGCCAAACTATCACCGATATGCCGTCTAAAAATTTTATGAAGACTGCCGTCTTCACGCATAGCGCGCATGGCTTTTTCTAGATGCTCAAACTGCGCTTGGTTTACCCGCTCCTTCGAGAGGACCAAATTGTGCACAATACGGTCCGAGGGCGACCAATCCAAAATCAACGTTGAGTCAGCTAGCTGTTTTTGTTGCAGCATGGGTTGAAAAGCCGTCGGGAGCGCCAACACGGCATGGACTCTGTTGATGGAGAAAAGATGCATCACTGTGGCAAAATCTGCTGCCTCATGTAGTCGTTTTTGCGCCCTCAGTTTATCCAGCCATGCATCGTAGACTTGACCATGTTGAAAACTTTTGACAACGGCCACTTGCAAAGCAGGGTTGGCTAAAAAACCCTCCATGGTTCTTGCTGCCTTTGGCGTGTCTTTGCGCATCAAGACGTAATTTCTAGTCGAGAAATACGGAATAAACTGGGCGAATTTTTTACGCTCTGGTGTAGCGATACCAGAGACCGACATATCGAGCGTGTTATTGCTAAGTTGCGACCAAATTCTGACGCGCGATTCTATGCTAGTTCTGAAGTGACAAGTACTACGCCGTTCGAGCTCCTCAACCACATCTTTATCAATGCCGGCATAGGCAGCATCCTGAGTGCGATAAAACAATGCGCCAAATTCATAGTAGGCAAGACTAAGACTGCCACAAGGCGCATCGGTGTAGGGAGCGGCATAGCTGGGTAATGGAACCAATGAGGATAACAGTATCGTAGCTATCAACGGCCGCAAGTATTTCTGCAAGCGTGTTACAGACATTATTTTCATCATGTTTTCATTCTGGTCGAGCCTAAGCAGAAGCGCAATAGGCGAAAAATAAATAACCACGGTATTTAACAATATTTTGCTTCGGATATGATGCGCTCTGGAAAAGCCATTGATGGTGGGAATGATTATTTTCGTTTCCGCCCTATGAAATAGGTAGTCAAAAAATACACAAAATTTTACGCCTATCACCTCAACGTCACAAAACCAAAACAGCCCGAAAATCATTCACATTATTGTAAGTAGGCCCTGTCACCAGTAAAGCATCTAACGCCGAAAAGAAGGTGTACGCATCGTTATTCGCCAAGCAATCGTTAGCCGATATCGATAATTGAACCGCTCGTTGCAAGCTGTCGGGTGTACACCAGGCACCGGCGTTTTGTTCGCTGCCGTCGCGTCCATCGGTGTCGGCTGCGAGTGCGTAAATTCGGGGATGCCCGTTTAGGTTTTGGCATAGGCTCAACAGATATTCCGTATTGCGCCCGCCGCGACCGTTGCCGCGTAGGGTCACGGTGGTTTCTCCGCCAGAGAGTAATAAGCGTGGTCGTTGCCCTTTCTCATTCGCGATCGCTGCTGCTAACTCAGTTGCAAGCTGCGCATGCGCGCCCCCCAGATCGCGGGCTTCGCCTTCTAGCCTGTCCGACAAGACTTGTACCTGAACACCTTGCGATTGCGCCCATTCGGCTGCGGCTTGTAAGGCGGCTTGTGCATTGGCGATGATGTGGACTTGAGAATTACTGGAATCGATCTGATGTGATTTTGGTGTTTCGGATGCGGGCTGCTGCAAATGCGCGAGTACTGTTGGCGAGGCGGGAATGGCGTATCGCTGCAAAATCTCTAATGCATCAGCGCAGGTGCTGGCGTCGGCTAAGGTCGGGCCGCTGGCAATGATACTGGGATCGTCGCCTGCCACATCGGAGATGATGTAGGTCAGCACGCGCGCGGGTGCGCAAGCTAAGGCTAGTCGTCCACCTTTAATCGCGGACAAATGTTTGCGTACACAATTAATTTCATGTATCCGGGCACCGCTGCGCAGCAGGGCACGATTGATATCTTGCTTCTCTGCCAGACTGATACGGGGCGCAGGTAAGCTCATCAAAGATGAGCCACCACCAGATAGCAAGCAAATCACGGTATCACTGGCACTGAGATTTTGTACGGATGCGAGTAAATCCTGTGCGGCCTGATAGCCGGCTTGATCGGGAATAGGATGGGCAGCTTCGCGTACCTGGATGTGCTGACATAGGAGCGCATAGCCATAAGGGACGATGACCATGCCACTTAATCGGCTCAGATCGGCTTGTTGCTGCCTGCTCCAATGTTGTTCCAAAGCCTGAGCCATAGACGCCGCCGCTTTGCCGGCACCGACCACGATGCAGCGTCCACTGGCAGGAAAATCAGGTAAATGTGGTGGCAGGCAATGATGCGGATCAACTGCTGCGACAGCAACGGCAAATAGCTCGCGCAAAAAATCTAAGGCCTGCGTCTGATTCCAATTTGTCATCTTGGTTTGGTGCTGGGTGCTAGGGTGGCTAGAATAGCGGCTAAAATACCAGCTTTCTCCCTGTCCTGCGACGCTTTTCACCGAATCTGCCCATGATCATTACACCCAGCCACTATGACTTCAGTGCCGTCGCACCCGCGATGCAAAGCTATGTTGATAGAAAAATTCTGTCAGGCGTTTCTTCCGCTATTTTGCATGGACAGGATCTGGTGCATTTTCAAGCGACTGGTTGGGCTGATATTGAAAATCAAATCCCGCTGCGTCACGATCATCTCTTTCGCGTATTTTCAAATACCAAACTCCTGACCTCGATGGCGATCATGCAGTTGCTTGAAAGCGGTCAATTGAAACTCGATGATCCGGTCGAAATTTACTTGCCGCAATTGGGCCAACGTCAGGTACTAATTCCCGGTGCAACAGACATCAGCCAGACCGAAGCAGCGCGTTCGGCGATCACCGTTCGTCAATTGTTGACACATACTTCTGGTCTCAGTTACGGTCTGCTCGATCATGGCAGCACTATCTATAAAGCCTATGTTGAGCGCAAAGTTTTGAACGCGTTTGAACCTTTATCGGAATTGATCAATGTGCTGGAAGATTTACCGCTGAGCTTTCACCCCGGTACGCAATGGGAGTACTCGATTGCCACCGATGTTTTGTCACGCTTAGTCGAAGTCGTCAGTGGCGATAATTTTGATGTTTATCTGCACGCCCACATCTTGTCGCCCTTAGGTATGAACGACACCAGCTTTTGGGTACCGCCGCATAAGCATGATCGTTTAAGCGCCTACTACGCGGGCAGCGATCCTATGAATGTACTAAACCGCGATCTCAAACGTTTAGAAAAATCTCCCTACCCCGAGGCTTTCTTAAAGCCGATTCCACGCTTCTCGGGCGGCGGCGGTCTGGTATCGAGCATGCACGACATGCTGGCTTTGATGCGCAGTTTTTTACCTGGTGGTCACGCTGTCTTAAAACCCGAATCCATACAACTGATGATGCAAAATCATTTGCCCGCAGGCTGGGGCATCGCATTTCCCGGCGTCGGCGATGTACCGGGCAAAGGCTTTGGGCTCGGTGGTGCAGTGACTTTACGTCCGGGCGAAAATGATCCTGACGATGCGGAAGGCGAATTTGAATGGGGCGGAATTGCAGGCACGCATTGGTGGATTTCACCCCGCCACAATATGGCGGGTCTGTTGATGACGCAGCGCCAAATGGCGTTTTGGCATCCTTATTCGTTTGAGTTTAAGAAGCTGGCGTATGCCGCGATGCTGGGAAGATAAGGCATAAAAAATTAGTACTCAAAATAATAAATCATCGCCGCTGTGAGTAGCGCTACAAGAACGAGTTGCCACACCAGTTTGCGCTTAAACCACGGCAGTTCCTCGGTATTCGCGCTGCTGGTGGCGTCCAGATTCATGACGCGAAACTTGGTGGCATAGGGTGCCTGACGAAAACGGATGATGATCACGTCTTGATCTGGATCGAAGCGTATCGGCCACAAAGTAGTCGCCATCTGCGCCCAGATCAGACTGCTTACACCGATGATGCCTAGCACGGGCAAGGCCAGCAAAGCACCTAATTCAAGAAAGCTTGAGAGTCGGCGCGGGCCCAATAATAGCGCTAAGGCGAAAATCGCTCCGAAATAAGAAATGAACCGCAACAAATACATCACAGGACTTTTTTCTAACAGACGATTCGCCCAACGAGTTTCGGCGGCATGATCTGGGCAAATAAAATAAGTCAGATACATGACCTCATTTTTAACGGACAAACTGCTTCCCAGATTCGGGCGCATTGATTTGACCCGTCCTATACGAGTCGTCATTTTCTCCAGCATCTTGGTCGTGCCACACTCGGGACAACAAGCAGGCCACTTCAACGGCGGGAAGTCTTCACCTATCGCCACTCTGACTGTTTGCGGCATAAGTCGCCTTTAATTTTTTAGATTTACAGATTAATCATCATAACCATTATTTGACAACTGCGGTATATCAAAATGTTCAGGAATCTAAGCATCTGCTACCATGCGCACATTGCCTCAATCTGTCATGAACCACATCATCTATGTCACAAACCATACTCATCGTTGAAGACGAAGTCGCCATCGCGGACAATTTAAGCTATGCACTAGCGACCGATGGCTTTACGCCTAAGCATGTTACCTTGGGACAGGCTGCGCTGGATTTCTTGCAAACCGGCGCAGCAAAAGAGATTGCTTTAATTGTTTTGGATGTAGGTTTGCCTGACCTAAATGGATTTGAAGTGTGCCGCCGCCTGCGTCAATTTTGCAATACGCCTGTGATTTTTTTGACGGCGCGCAGCGATGAAATTGATCGCATTGTTGGCCTAGAAATCGGCGCGGATGATTATGTCACTAAGCCTTTTTCACCACGTGAGTTGGTAGCGCGTATCCGTGCTGTCTTACGTCGTCAAATCGCGCCTGCGAATGTCATTGCGGTTGATGTCGAGCGTTTTGAATTACGTGCTGAAGAGGCGCGTATTCTTTACTTTGGCCATCTATTAAATCTGACTCGTTACGAGTTTTTACTACTCAAGACTCTGCTAGAAAGACCGGGACAGCTCTTCTCACGTGCACAACTAATGGATTTGGTTTGGTCAAATTCTATCAATACCATGGATAGAACTGTCGATACGCATATCAAATCTCTGCGCGCCAAACTCAAAGCCATCAATGAGAATGACGAAGCAATTCAGACCCACCGCGGCATGGGTTATAGCATTGCTCAAGCTTAATTGAACTCTGACGCCTCATGAAAATCGGCCTGCGCATACTACTCGGTTACTTCCTGATCTTGGGGCTAGCCGCCTGGTTCGTGCTAAATGTGTTTGTCGCTGAAGTTAAACCCGGTGTACGTGCAACTCTAGAAGATACGCTGGTCGATACCGCGCAACTCTTAGCCCAATTAGTCGCTGAAGATGTTAAGCACGGTGATCTGTCGCATGCCACTTTACTCACCCGCATGCAAAATTATGCCCAGCGCAGCGTTGACGTCAAAATCAGCGGTGTCCGCAAAGCCTCTCTTGATTATCGTATCTATATCACCGATGCCAAAGGTATCGTGATTTTTGACTCCGACTTACGTGATGTCGGTAAAGACTATTCGCGCTGGAACGATGTGTATCTGACCTTGCGCGGGCAGTACGGTGCACGTATCACACGCACCGACCCGCTGAACGACGAAAGCTCGGTGATGCATGTGGCCGCCCCCATACTCGATAATAATAACGATGGCAAGGCGCGCCAAATCATAGGCGTATTGACGGTAGCCAAAGCGACTTCGACGATACGACCTTTTATCGAACGCAGCCAAAAGAAGATCCTGCAACGCGGTTTTTGGCTACTGCTAGCCTCATTGATCATCGGTGTTAGCTTTTCCTGGTGGTTAAATCGCTCATTACAACGCCTGCAGCATTACGCCA
Organism: uncultured Undibacterium sp.; assembly: GCA_963512475.1. Taxonomy (GTDB): domain Bacteria; phylum Pseudomonadota; class Gammaproteobacteria; order Burkholderiales; family Burkholderiaceae_D; genus Undibacterium. Next base: position 4,220 of record CAUPNA010000145.1, on the reverse strand, counting down.
AAGCCGTGACACGTGATGAAAAAGTCAGCCTGCCAGATTTAGGCAATAATGAAATCGGTGAGCTAGGACAAGCATTAGAAAGCATGCGTTATAAATTGGAAGGCAAAGAATACGTAGAAACCTTGATGCACACCTTAGCGCACGAATTAAAGAGCCCCATCGCCGCGATACAAGGCTCTGCTGAACTATTACGCGAAGATTTACCTGCCGCAGAACGCAGCCGCTTCTTAGCCAACATCATCGAACAAAATGCCCGACAAAAACAATTAATCGACAAACTCTTGGCGCTGATCAAAGTCGAAAAACAGCAAAGCTTAAGTGGCACACAAGACATCGCCTTGAATGAATTACTAGAGCAGGTAGCACTAGATTACGCTGAAAAAATTCAACGTAAACAGATTCGATTAAATCTCGACAGTGAGCCGCTCACTATTCACGGTGACCACCTATTACTGCGCCAGGCGCTAGGGAATTTACTCGACAACGCGATTGCCTTTTCTCCTGAGTCCAGCACGATCAATATCACTGTCATTAGTCAGCCAGAAAACACCGGCTTAGAGATCAAAATAAGCGATCAAGGCACAGGTATTCCCGAATACGCCATCGACAAAATATTTGAACGCTTCTATTCACTAGCACGCCCCGATGCCGCAAAAAGTACAGGATTAGGTTTACCTTTTGTACGCGAAGTGGCGGCTTTGCATGGCGGTGAGATTCGTTTGGAGAATCAGAGTTTTGGTGGGGTTTGTGCTTGTTTTAGATTGCCGTTGGGATGAGCTAAAATCTGAGCACTTGCTGTGCGTAAATTTATATCGGCAAAAATCAATTCCTTACTCCATCAATTTTCGATAATTGACCGCCAAATCTTGGCAAGACTCTTCTTTGGACGCCAACATGGCTGTTTTGGTCAAAGCCACATCCCATGCTTGATAATACTGATCACGCAAAAAATATTCCGTGACTACTTTCGCTTCTTTGGAGTTGTTTTTTATTCCCCATTTTAAACTCGTCTCATCTGCAGCGAAGCCAGCAATGCAGCTTGCCATCTCGACGCGCTGACGACGTATAAACTTAAAGGCATCGCTGATCGTTGTTTCATATTGTTGAGTATCAATGGCATCGGCCATAGCCACATGACGCCTAACATCGTCTCGTAAGTTCACTCTAGAATAAAAAATCGCTAAATCTTCATGCGCTGTTGATAGATCATCTTTGTCAAATACATTGGTCAATACATCCTTGCTCAATTTTTCGGCATAACTAAGACTTAACTCTTTTTGCATTACGCTCCACGGTCAACGAACTAATATTTTGAGTATTTGGAGTCGAGCCCAAGCGGAATGTTTAGGTTGTTGCTCTCCTTTTTTTTGTTCGACATCGCGGAAGATCTGTAGCGCTTCGTCCGCATTAGACATGATAGTGTCATCATCTTTTTCTACTTGGCGCATCAGGTGAAAAGCAAAAACCAAATCTTGCTCTGACTCATTTTCGATGTAACTTGTAAAGGGTAAATGTTTGAGGATCTTCACCATTGAAATCTCAAATCGCTTTGCTGTTGTATGCTGCTCTATAGCGGATCTAAGACGGTAATTGCTATACAAAGAAACTCCGTACAGAACTATCACTAGCATTAAAAGGAAAATACCAAGGTATTTAAGTGATATTCGGGCGGATGTGTTTTTTCTGATGTTCATGTTCAAAGTCTTTTAGGTTTAACTCCAAACATCATAACATTTTTATATGGATAACTCGGTAGGTGAAACTACGCTGACGCTAATCGCCCCTACAAAATAAATAGCAGTAACAAAGTACAAGCAAACCAGTCAATCGAAAACTTCACACCCAGCACACAAATCCTCATCTCCCCTTCATTCTCCGCACACAAGATTTTTTTATAGTGTTGACTCCTCATTTCACGGAGCACAATATGCAAAAATCTTTATTTTTAAAATCTCTCACCATCGGCATTTTGATGCTCTTGATTGCGATTCCTTTGATGATGATTGAAGGGACGATCAGCTCGCGTATGCGGTTTCGGGATGAGGCGGTGCGTAGTATCGCGGCGGACTCGGTTGGTGAACAAACGCTATTGGGTCCGGTCATGATTATTCCTTACAGCGAGCATTACGAGGAAGAAGAGATTGTCAATGCTCTCACTAAACTGAGTGTGGTACGGCAACGGGTTTTAAATAAGCGTTTGCTTGTGTTTCCGAATGATCTGCAAATTTCGTCGATTGTCGACAATGATCAACGCTATCGTGGCATTCATAAAGTCTTGGTGTACAGCGGACAACATACTTTGAGCGGCAATTTTGATCTACCTACGCAGGACGCTTTGGTGCGTGACAAAGCAGGTTCGCAGTTTAAGATTGGACAGCCGTTTATCAGCTTGGGCTTGAGCGATACGCGGGGCTTGAAAAATGTCCCTAAGATTAAGTGGGATGGTGCGACCTATGAATTTCAGCAGGATAGTAAGCTGGAGTTTTTTAAACGTGGCTTACATGCGCCATTGGCTGCGATGGACTTAAAGCAAAGTAAAGCGGTCGAATTCAATTTGAAATTGTCGATTGATGGTATCGAACAATTAGCGTTTATCCCGATTGCGAAAAACAATATCGTGACCGTGACGTCGAAATGGCAGCATCCTCAATTTTTTGGACGTTTTTTACCGTCGCCAAAAGAACGTAAGATCGATGCGAACGGCTTTACAGCGACCTGGAATATTTCCTCTTTATCAAGCAATGCGCAACAACAATTATTGAATACCGAATGCTGCCATAACAGAGCACCGCCGAATCAAGCGGGTGCAGTTGAAGCGGCCGCGCCGTCAGTAGGTCAGATTGACAGTTTTGGTGTGGCATTTATTGAGCCTGTGAATATTTACTCCCAATCGGATAGAGCAATTAAATACGGCGTATTGTTTGTGGCTTTGACTTTTGCTGCGTTCTTTTTGTTTGAAATTCTCAAGCAACTACCGATCCATCCTGTGCAATATGCTTTGGTCGGTCTGGCACTAGTCTTATTCTTTTTATTACTGGTCAGTTTGTCCGAGCACATGCGCTTTATCACTGCATATGCGATTGCCAGCGTTGCATGTATTGGTCTGATCGGTTTTTATCTGAGTTATGCGCTCAGAAGTTGGAAACGCGGTTTTGGCTTTGGCGCCGCCTTAAGCTTGCTGTACGGTGTCTTATTTGGCCTGCTGCAATCAGAAAACAATGCCTTGGTAATGGGCAGTCTCTTATTGTTCAGCGTCTTGGCAGCGATCATGCTGGTGACACGTAAAGTGGATTGGTATCAAATCGGCAAACCAAAGCCAGCTGATTTGTAAAAAGTAATTGCGGTCTGCGGACTTCTGCACCCTAGTAGTGTGGAAGCCCGCTTTCTCTTTCCAAAACAAGCTATTCGGCTTGTTTTTCTAAAAAACCACTAACTGAAAATTGCTGATGCGCATCATACAAATGTGCTCTAAGATAGCAAAAACGGTTGATATATCTCTTCCTACTACTCGGTAATGCTTCGTAATGTCGCTAACATCGCTCCAACTTCAGCATAACTTCATTCAATTTGTGGGAGATTTCGTGGACATGCTGCTTCTGCCATTTACGCACCCCCAATTTTCTGGTGAGCTGGTTCTGTGATTATGTCATTTTCATCTCCTTTCAGCACTTGCCGCGCAACGGGTCTACGACAGTTTTTTCAGTATGGATTGTTAGCGTTCATTAGCTTAGTAGGGTCGCCAAGTTTGCTCAATTTGATGCTGCCAGAGGTGTATGCCGCTACAACACCGGAAGTCAAATTAGGTAATCTACGTTTCGATCATGTTGGATACGATCAGGGTTTTGTGCAGCAATCCATGACCACCGTGATACAAGACCGACAAGGATTTATGTGGTTTGGTACGCAGTTTGGTTTGGTCAAATACGATGGCTATCGCACTACCGTCTATCGCAACGATCCGCGCGATCCAGATACCATCCGTGACAATTTCATTTCTGCCTTGTTTACACACTCCGATGGCACCCTGTGGATAGGGACGCAATCAGGACTTAGCCGCTTTAATCCTCAGAAAAATAATTTCAGTAATTTTTTACGCAAAGATAAAAATGCGACCGTCAACGGGAATTATCGGATCAATGCGATAAGCGATGATGGCGCACAAGGTTTATGGTTAGCAACTGATTATGGCCTGATGCATTTCGATATCCAGACGCAAGCGT
>CAUPNA010000144.1:0-11260 GCA_963512475.1 uncultured Undibacterium sp. | reverse complement strand
TTCGTAGTTGTTAAACCCAGAATTTCCATTAAGATTTGAGATGATGGTGGATGCACTTTTCGAGGCAATTTTTACGTGAATGAGGCGAAAAAATAGCTAGCTATTTACAACGAAGAACGAAAAAAATGACCGAAAATGCGCCGCCAGCGCTCAAATAGCGTCGAAGACGCGCCTAATGGAAAATCTGGGTTAAACCACATCCTGACGAAAAACTTGTCCCTCGCCATCAATCAGTAAATACGCTAAACCACTGTCGTCTAACCATGATTTACCCTGCGCTTGTTTGAGCATGGCAATAGTGGAATAACTACCCGCCGCAACACTGAGCGGCGCTAGCACGCTGACCGATTGCCAATAATCGACTGGGTAAGCAGAGTCGGGATCGAGGATGTGGCAATAACGTTTTCCGTCGAGATCAAAGAAACGTTCGTAGTCGCCGCTGGTCGCAAGTGCACCACTACTGACAGGTATGGTAGCGATGATTTCATCTGACTTACGCGGATTTTGTATACCGATCTGCCATGGATGGCCATCAAGCTGCGGACCCAATATACGTAAATCACCGCCCAGATCGATCAAGCCGTGCGTGATACCTTCATTTATTAATAATGCGGCGGCGCAATCTGCGGCATACTCTTTACCAAAGCCGCCGAAGTCGATTTCCATTTCAGTTTGGGGCAAATAGACCGTGTCATTGCTACGTTGTATTTTGTTCCACCCAATTTTGTCACGTAGATGTTCGAGCACAGCCGGAGCCGGTAATACCGCGTGTTTAAAATTCCACGCCTTGCGTAATATCCCAGAGCTGATATCAAATTTTCCATCGCTGGCTCGAAATAAGACCTCGGCATAGTCCAGCAATTCATTCGTTTCTTTATCGATTTTGACAGCGCCACGACCAGCTTGGCGATTAATCTGATTCAGTATGCTGTCATCGCGATAGCGTGAATATTTATACTCGATGCGTCTCACTTCACTAATTGCAATCTCCGCGATTTGCATTGCCTCCTGCTGTGTGGCGGCAGGCAAGCGACATTCGCATAGACTGCCCATGGCTAGAAATGGGATAGTAAAGATTGGCATGCGACTGACCGCGACTTGAACGAAAACGTAGGGATAAATGGACTGTCGTTATACTTAAAAACGATAGCGCAGACCAACTTGCAAGATACTGGCGTCTAAGGGCGCTAGCTGTGGGCGTTGATTGTTAAAGAAAGTCCAATCACTGCGCTGGCGGTACTGTTCCACGCTAGCATCTATTTGCCAATGCTGATCTATCTGTTTGCTCAGCTTAAAGCCGAAACTACGTCCGCCAAATGCTGACATGCGCTGATCTTCAGTGATAAATTGGTCGCCGCCGATTTTGTAGCCAACGGGAATATATAAGAATGTATAGACCGGATCAAAGTAAAAATCAGCGGCACTCTGTGAATACAGGCGTAGCGTAGGTGTGATGGTCCAGCCAGCACTCAGGGTTTGCGCATAATCTATATTGATCGTATGTGAGCGTATGCCAAAACTATCCTGATAGTGGCGGTAATTCAGGCGCAAGCTGCCATCCGCCTCGGGAAAGTAATGATGATATTTCAGGTTCAACGCAATTTGTTGACGTTCACGAGGTCGAATGTCGAGCGATTTATACGCATCGGAAAAATAACCATGCGCATTGGTATGGGATAACGTGATTTGTGCGATATCTTGCGGTGATAAAACTTGGCTAAGACCGATTGAGAAATCACTGCCTCGCTTCTCTTCATTGAGGCGCCGTCCAGTTGCGGTGATTTTATCTTTGGCTGAGCCTAAGCCAAAATTCCAAGTCGTGTTATTGTCATCAGTCGCGATGCTAGCATTGAGTGAAATCGCTGTGGAATCATAATCATTTTCTGTTGAATACGCTACGCCAGCCGAGAGTTTGACGCGTTCAAAATAGCGGTGCAATTTGATATCCGCAGCGCGGCGAGAGTCGCTCATTTTCGACGCGCTGGAGATGACAGTGTGATAGCGCGGTGATGCGCCTGATACCTGATCTGCAACCAAACCGGCATCAATAACCCATACGCCAGCAATCGGTACGCTGAGCGCTATCGAGGGTGAATTGACGGTCAAACGATTTAAGCCTGGCTGACTATCTCGGTAGCGCAGATATTTGCTACTAAACTCGGCCTTGTCTGGCACGTCTTGCGCCTGCGCTTGTGGCGCAATCAATGGCAATACCCCACTTAAGCCGACCGCTGCCAGCAAGATCGAGGAGCCGAGCGCGGCTTTCTTTAAGGGCGATGACGTCTCAATTTGTACAGAGTGGGAGGTGTTGGTGGATTTGGTCATTGGTCTAGTCGTCTTCAGTGTGAAGGCCAAGTTCATAGAAAGTGGAAGGGCGATGTTTCTCTGGTTTCCAAAGAGAACAATTAATTGCAGCCACAGCCACTACCGCCCACACTACCGCTGCCCGATGCGGCTTCTTTGCTGGTATAAATATGATCGGCGTTCTTGGCACTGAGTTTATCGTGATCAAAGCGCATTTCGGCTTTTGCCAAATAGCCTTTTTCCCATGCAGCGACATTGCCAAGACTGCTGCAGGCCGTACTGCTTGCAGCTAGTAATAGGAGACCGCAGCTATAAATTATGTGTCGCCATTTTTTAACCATTGTCATGCCTACTCCTTACTTGCCAGCGCAGCCTTAATTTTCGCTTCCAATATTTCCTGGTCAGCGGCTTTAAAGCCTTTGTGCGTAAAAATCAGTTTGCCTTTGCGATCTATTAAGTAGCTGCTAGGCATGCCTTTGACACCGTATTGTTGTGGTGTCTTTCCTGTTGGATCAAATAAGACCAGAAACTGTGCCGGATTTTTATTGAGAAAAATCTGCGCATCGTCTATTTTTTTATCCAGATTGATCGCAATAATTTGTAAGCCAGCAGCTTGATATTTTTGCTGCAAGCTATTCATAAAGGGAAAAGATTGCAAGCAAGGTGCACACCATGATGCCCAGAAGTCGACATAAACCAGCTTCCCCAAATGTTGCTTCAGACTTTCTTTACTGCCATTACTCGTGTTCAATTCAAACGCCAGTGAAACTGGCTCTTGGGCGTGCACTGACATTGGTAAAGTCAGTAACAGTGAAAATACAAGGTTTATTCCTAGACGCATTATTTGGCACCATTCAAAAACCAGGTTTGAATGTCGGCAATGTCAACAGCGCTTAATGCACCATCTTGCGGCATGGAGCGCGTTACCACGGTGGAAATGTACAAAGGCCCAGCGTTGCGCCTGATCAGATCGGCGGTATGTAAGGCGATGCCACCTTCCGTCCTTTGCGTCGAATGGCAAGAAATACAGCGCGCGTTGACGATCGTTTGTACTTTTTCAAACTCAGAATTACTGATTCCTGCGGTTAAGTCGAACAAAACATCCGTCACGCCAATCTTGGCTTTAGCAGCGCTAGTATCGGTTGGGGTTACCGCTTTCGCAATCTCCATACCTTTGCTAATCGACTCCTCGGGCGAGTTATAGTTGAGCCCTTGTTGGATCGCAAAGAAGTTGCCCACTGCGACTTTATTGTCTAGCAGTTGCGGCACCCAACCCCATTCGGCATTGCCAGCGAATTCATGCGCTGCATTGAGCATGGTGGCGACCAAATTGCCTCTGCTAGAACGCTTCGATGCCAGTTCACCGGCCCAAAAGGCAACGTCGGCGTCCGGCGGTGCAGTCGTTCCGCTGCGTCCTAAAACATTTTTATAAATAATCCTGACGAATTCTTCGTTAGTCATACTCGCCGAGTAACCCGTGATACTGGTAAAGCCAACGGCCGCATCATAGAAATTGCTGGATAGCTGATCGACTGTCATGCCAGCCTTGATTTTGTCTATCCAAAAACTCATGCCATCTGCATCTGGAACCCGATTAAAAAAAGCGACATAGAGCTCGATCAAAGTTTTGAGATTGGCTGCAGTTATCGTTTTGGATTTATCGCCCACCGAGAAGTTGACACTTACATCGCTAAATTTAGCGTTGCCGGTGGTACTAATATTGATTGTGCCGCCGCTACCTACATTGTCTTTGACGCTGAACCCTGCGGCGGTGCGGGTAATCTTATAGTTGTTCCGAACAGCGGCGAAGGTGTTGAGATTGGCTGGCGCTGCAGAGAGCTCTTGGGGCGGTGCCATTACTTTTTCGTTGGCCAAATCAGCATTGCCGCCACAAGCACTTAAGACCGTGCCGACCAGACATAGCATTAATGGGGATAGCTGTCGTGTTGAAAATAATCGCATCATTTACCCCAGTCTTCAATGTAGGTTTTTAGAACTTCTGTGTCCGATAAGCGTGCTTTACTACCAAACGACTGCTTGAAATCAAAGGGTTGAGCCCCATCAGCAAGCCTATCAAAACATGCTGTGGCAATAGCCAGATTTGTCCTTTGGGTGGATTGACTTGGGTGCAGGCGCTGATGAGCGGTGCTACCCATTCGGCTTCGCTAGTCACATCTAACAGAATATCTCCATCTGAATTAGTATGAAAGTAAATTTCACCGCCAAGCAACAAATTGAGACAGATACCTTGACCGTTAGTTGGTTTGTCTCCTATCAATTTTTGCAGCTCCTGATTATTTAATTCCATCCACCCTTCAATTTCGGCGGGCGATTCTAATATTATCCATGGATGTTCGTCGTTGATGTCTGGCGCTTCAGGTGTATTCATGGATTGTCGTATTTGCTTGACTTGCAAGCTTGGCTGTTTCAATTGCGCAATGATACTGCGCCCGCTTGATATATGACCAGCGCCAAGTTTAAGCCTCTTTGCTGCAAAACGATCTTATCGCGAGTAAAAAATTTCTCTCAGAAAACATGCCGAAAAATGGGAAGGGAACTAAATCAGATTGAGATAATCAAAAGCCAGTGCTATTCATTCGCTATTCACGGTTGATACGCTATTTCTTTGTATAATTGCTATGCGGCGAATACAGGGAAGTGTGCTACCACAACTTGTCGGATTGCTGCTATGCAGTGTAGAAATTTTGTTTGAAAGCTGTGCATTACGTCGGTTTTCGTGTTTTTCCTCTTTACTGTTTAGTCATAAATCGCTATGTTACGCAGGTTTACAAAAATAGATCCTTCTCGACTGCTTTTTGTTTAGCAAGAGTTGGAACAAGATATTCAATTTATTATATTTGCCTTAAGGAAATATTATGTCTTTTGAGCGTGTGGAGTTACCAGGTCAAGTCTTGACCTCGGTGGAAAGTATGGCCGTCAGAGCCAAGAAAAAAGGAAATATCAATTTTGGTATGCATCGCCTTTCATCGATTATTGAGGAGGCGGTATGATTAATTGGCGCGTAAAATCCTTAGACGCTATTTTGGCGACGGCAGAAAAGAAATCCCTGCATCGCACCTTAGGCGCATTTCAACTCACTATGCTTGGTATTGGTGCCATTATTGGTACTGGTATTTTTGTCTTGACTGCTGCTGCTGCACAAAAAGCCGGTCCTGGCATGATGTACTCTTTTATGATCGCCGGTTTTGTTTGCGCTGTTGCTGCGCTTTGCTACTCTGAACTGGTGGCAATGGCACCGGTTTCTGGTTCGGCTTATACTTTCACTTATGCGGTCATGGGTGAAGTGATGGCCTGGACTGTGGGCTGGGCACTGGTGCTTGAATATGCCGTCGCCGCAGCCGCGGTCTGTGTCGGTTGGTCTGGCTATGTGATGGGCTTAATTCAAAAAGCAACGGGATTTGTCTTACCTGAGGCACTAAGCCATGGCCCAGCCTGGTCTATCGTTGGTGGTATGCCTTCAGTTGACTTTAGTCATGGTGTTGTGAATGTGCCTGCTATCATCGTTGCTCTGGTTATTACGATGTTGCTAGTGAAGGGTACTAGCGAAAGTGCGAAAGTTAACTCGATATTAGTCGCAGTAAAAGTCACGGCATTGTCAGCGTTTATCGTGATTACTTTGCCGTTGATCAATGGTGATAACTTTACACCGATGTTGCCAAACGGCTGGGTCGGCACTCAAGGTAGTGGTGTCGGCGTGGTGGGTGCTGCTGCATCGATCTTCTTCGCTTATGTAGGCTTTGATGCGGTCTCTACCGCAGCTGAAGAAACCAAGAATCCGCAAAGAAATGTGCCAATTGGTCTGATCGGTTCATTAGCTATTTGTACAGTCTTCTACATGTTGGTTGCAGCTGGCGTGGTCGGTTCTGTTGGTGCTCAACCAATTACTTCTTTAACTGGTGCCGTGTTGTCACCAGACTCAGCTGAATTTGTCCTGCGTTGTAAAGAATTGGCATCAGCGGGCAGTGCGCCTATCGTTTGTTCTCACGAAGCTTTAGCCGAAGTATTGAGCAAATTGCACTACGAACAAGTAGCGAAATTAGTCGGCCTCGCAGCTAGTATCGCTTTACCTAGCGTTATTTTGATGATGATCTTCGGTCAAACACGTATTTTCTTCGTGATGGCACGTGATGGCCTCTTGCCTGAAAAATTGGCTGAGATCCATCCAAAATGGAAAACACCTTGGTTGATGACGATTGTTACTGGTATTTTTGTGGCAATTGCAGCGGCTTTCTTCCCAGTCGGACAGTTAGCAGATATTTCCAATTCGGGTACCTTGTTTGCGTTCTTCATGGTTGCGATTGCTGTTCTGATCTTGCGCAAAACTGACCCGAACCGTGCCCGTCCATTTAAGACACCTTTGATATGGTTAGTAGCACCTTTAGCTATTTGTGGTTGCTTATTCTTGTTCTTCAGCTTGCCAAGCATCGCACAATTGGTATTGCCAATCTGGGGTAGCATAGGCTTGGTGGTCTACTTCTTGTATAGCCGTCACCATTCACATCTAGGCAAAGCAATCGCCGCAGAAGAAGCTGCTAAAAAGAAGTAATATGAAAGACGAATTCGCAGAATTGATTAATTGATTAATTGATTAATTGATTAATTGATTCTTTGAATTTAATAAAAGAAACGGCGCAATATAAAAATTGCGCCGTTTTTTATTGAGTTCGATTTTATCTACCGTTCTGTCTACAACCAACCCTCATCCCGCGCCATCCGAAATGCTTCCACACGATTTTTGGCATTGAGTTTGCTGATGGCTTCAGAGAGATAATTACGCACCGTACCTTCGGATAAATGCATGATCTTGCCGATTTCGCTGCTGGTCGAGCCCGTACCCGCAAGACGTAGAACTTGTCGTTCACGTTCGCTGAGCGGGTCTTGAGGTCCGCCCCAGCTTTCCATTGCCAGCTCGGGCGCGATCGCTTTTCCACCGCCCTGTACCGTACGAATTGCCTTTGCCAAGTCTTCGGCTGGTGCATCTTTGAGCATATAGCCGCGTACACCGCTAGCCATTGCACGTTTAAGAAATCCGGCTCGGGCAAACGTTGTTAGAACGATGACCTTAATCGGCAGTTTTAGCTGGGCGATTTCGGCAGCGAGTTCCAAGCCTGTCATGATCGGCATTTCAATATCAGTCACCACAACATCGGGCTGCAGTTGTTTGCATAGCTCCAAGGCTTCTTTGCCGTTCTTGGCTTGACCCAACACGTCGATATCGCCTTCCAACTTCAACAAAGCGACAAGCGCTCCGGAGACCATTACCTGATCTTCAGCCAGAATAATTTTTATCATGTCTATTTCCTTATGCGGTACTAGTTTGATGCAGTGGTAAAGTGAATCGTATCGTTAGTCCCTCTTTGATTTCAACCTGAAGATCGCCCTCTAGGGCACGCACTCTTTCACTCATACCGATTAAACCATTTCCCTTTCTAATTTCATCGCCCTTCTCTCTACCAATTGAACCATCATCGGCAATTTTCACTTGTACCGAATCACCTCTGCCAATGACAGAAAAATGACAATGCTTCGCATCGGAGTGACGAATGATATTCGTAATTGCTTCACGCAAAGCTAAGGCGATAATATTTTCAACTGCCGCGGGTAAAACCGTCTCATCCACTTGACTCTCAAACTGCACGCCCGCGGATTCCAAGGTGTTTTGAGCGCCGCGTAACTCATGCACCAAACCGGTATCACGATAGCCTAGTACTGCTTCGCGCACTTCACTCAATGCTTGTCTGGCGGTCTGCTCAATGTCAGCGATTTCCTTTTTACATGCATCGGCATCGCGATCAAATAACTTACGAGCGAGCTCTGCTTTCAAGGTGATCACCGATAATGTATGCCCCAACAAATCGTGTAAATCTCGAGCGATTCGTTCACGTTCTGCTAAAGACGCTAAATGCTCAATCTCTTCTTGTTTACGAAATAATTTGCTATTGGCGCGCTGCAAACGCTCGCCGATAATCGCACCTAGGGCGCTAGGAATACTAAAGATGACCGCCGGTATCCAAAAGTAAGTTTCTAGCTTTAGAAAGTAACTAACGACTGCGGTACCAAACAAAACACAAAACAAGCTCAAATAGGCGTGGCGTCTTTCTTGGAAGCGCGAAGACATAGTCGCGGCAAAGATCACAAAACTCGAACCACCAAAATTGTAAGGTGCCCATGCGATACCAAGCGCGGCCACCAGTACGATACAGACAGCAACGCGCCAACCATTGCTCCAAAAGCTATAAATGTAGATCGGTAGAAATACCAAAATGCTGAGTATTACCAGTAATAACTCGGTGGTACTGGGCGGCACGTAGATATAGCGCCAGCCAAAAATAACGAAAGAGAGCATCCAAAAAAACGGCGCCTTTCCGTATTGCGGTGGCACCCAGGGTCCAGACCAAAGCTCTTGAATTTTGCTGAGTACAGACATTTTTTCTTCCCATGATTGGTAGATCAAAGTAAGGCGCTGCATGGCCCTTACTTTGATCCGCAAATAACTTATACAAGCCTAGCGAATCTCGCTTTACTCCTTGACCAGTCTCACATCAACGATATCGAAAGCATAGCTTCCAGTCGCAGGCCCCGCATTGAAAGCCAACATGGTAACAATACTTGCATCCATCCCTTTAAACTGACTCAAAGGCAAACTCACTTCTGTCCATTCAGCTGGCGCAGTGAAGGCAACGCTGACTGGAATAAAACTGCCTTGCATTGTAAAGCCGACCGTGTAGGTTTTACCATCGCCTTTGACTTTAAATTTCAATGTGTTTGCTGCGCTTAAATCAACTGCTTGCATCGGTTGTTTGCCGGGGAAGAAGGCGACTCCAGCCCAAGGATATGCAAAACCTGGATTCACGACAGCATCAACGTGCAAGCTATTTTGTGCCATTTCAGGAACCGCGTTGACCTTCAATTGTACGGTCGATTTACCGCCCATAGGTGCATCGTTGGAAGGTACCCAACCGAAGCCAAAAGGACTGCCAAGTTTTTCTGGGCTAAATAAACTAATTCGGCCATCGCTTGGGATTTGTACGCCGGCCGTTTTGTTGGCTTTTTCCTTGGCGACTTGCGCGATTTTTTCAGTACGCAAAGGCGAGACGATTTCACCATCCTTCCAAATTTCTACGATACGGCGAGTGGCCGTAATGTCAGAGCTTGGATCTCCTTCGACCAGCAACAGATCGGCTTTATAGCCCTTACGTATCGCGCCCCGATCGTTTAGGCGGAAGGCTTTGGCAGGTGCTGAAGTCGCTGCTTGTAAGGCCGCGCTGGGACTCAAACCTGCCGTCACCAGAGATGCCATTTCATGATGCATACTGATACCAAATTGAGTGCCACTATTGCCGGCGTCTGTCCCAGCCAAGACAGGAACTTTAGCGGCTGACATGGCAGCCGTGAGTTGACGTGGTGCCACTAATAAATCGGCTTGCACTTGTTTGCCATAAGGGGTGTTTAAAGGAATGAATTGCGTTTTGCTGAGAAGACTAGTCATTGCTTGATCTGCCAATACATCCTCAGACTTTAAGCCAGCCATACTTTCTAAGACGCTGAAAGTAGGAATCACAAATGCTTTTTTGGCTTTGGCGAGCTGAGTTAAATCATTGATATCCTTTGTGCTAATAGATTTACCATTGAACAGATGTACCAGGCCATCGGCACCGGCTGCCAGTGCCGTTTTGGCATCCTCGTAGGTACTGATGTGTACCACCGCTAGTTTTTTGCGTGCGTGGGTAGCTTTGATCAGTGCCTGCATGGTCGCCACATCCAGGCTATTGAATTTATAACCTATGCCGCCGTTTTCCATCACGATTTTAATAAAGTGCGAACCTTCGCCGATACGCTTATCCACCCAAGCCTGCGCTTGCTCTGGCTTGGTTAAAGTATCGATTTCCATGCCGAATTGCGTGCCATGTCCTTTGGGTGCGGTGGCCAGCATACCTGCGGCAATCAGGTCAGGTGCCTGCGTATTTTTACCTTCCACCATACGCTTGTTCATGTCTTGCATCACGGATACTGCGGTGAACATATCGATTTGGGTCGTCACGCCGTACAGCAAAGGCAGGTCTTGATCTTGAAAAGCATGCACATGCGCATCGATCAGACCAGGCAATAGCGTGCGTCCACTGCCATCGACGATCTTCATCGCAGGGGTAGTGCTGCCCTTAAAGTTATCATCGAGAATTTTTCCTTGATCAATTAAAACCTGACGTGGACTTAGCATTTTTTCGCCGTCAAAGACTCGCACGTTCTTGATGAGTGTCGCTGCATCGACTTGCAAGCTAAATAAGCAGGCAAGTGCGGTGTAGCCGATACGGCTCGCTAGCTTAGCCGTTTTAGCCTGTGCAAAATGATTGAGGTTGTGGAATGGTGTCATCGTGTTCTCCTTAAATGAGTAGTTGATGACGCTAGTGTGCCTCGTTGATCGAGGATTTATTAGAGCAATTTGACATGACTTTTGGATGACAAATGTCATGTGAAAGTGATTTATGATCCTTACCTCGGCGTTTATTGTCGCTTGGCTTGTATAGCTGCTAACAGACTGTTAAGCTAGCTTGCGTGAAGGTAGGTAAAGTTGCGTCGGCACCGTATTCAATCAATTCGGCTTAACTTGGATTTCTAAAGTGAAAAAAGAAATGCTTAAAACAATCATGAGTAACGCAAAAATGTTAGCACTGATTACACTGGGACCCCTTGCTATGACCGCCATCGCACAAACGACGCTAGTTCCCCTGCCTTTTGACAGACACCCTTTAGTGCAGAAGTTTAAGCCATGCATCAGTCCAATCGGTTTGACCCGTGACCTACCGCTGGCGGATCCCGTTCCTAAATTGGAGGCACCCGGGCGTCTGTACACTTTGGGCGATATGGGTGTGATACGTGATGGCTATCGTCATTCTCTATACGTGAGTGCAGATGGCAAACAGATTTATATTGTCCA
>CAUPNA010000143.1:0-11363 GCA_963512475.1 uncultured Undibacterium sp. | reverse complement strand
GCCGGCCAATTGACTGCACGTTCGACTACACCAGCGCGTGCCAGCATCTATCCCTTGGCTCAGCAGATCAATCAGATGGCAAACCGGATTGAAACGCTGCTCAGCTCGCAGCAACAGTTACTGCATTCGGTTTCACATGAATTGCGTACCCCCATTGCCCGTCTGGAATTTGCTTTGGAGATTCTGCAAGACAGCCTGATTTTGTCGGATGCGGATGGAAAGCAGACTCAAAGAATTGTCGCTATGCAGGCTGATCTGAGTGAATTAAATAGTCTGGTGTCTGAGCTCTTGAATATGGCGAAACTTGACGCGCAAGGGCAATTGCAAAAAGACGTGGTACGAGTCGATGAGTTTGTTCAAAACTGCTTGCAACACTTACCCCCTAAGCCAGAGGGACTTGATTTGCAGGTGGACATTCAAAATCAAGATAAGTCATATTTTGCAGATCAACGTTTGCTGTCTCGTGCGATACAGAATCTCTTAAAGAACGCTTACAAGTATGGCGACCAAAAAATCATCTGGCGTATGAAAATGCAGGGAGAGAATTGGTTGATTAGTGTGGAAGATGACGGTGCAGGGATTCCAGAATCTGAGCGTGAAAAAATATTTGAGGCTTTTTATCGCTTGGATCGTAGCCGTGATCGTGCCACGGGTGGTTTTGGATTAGGTTTATCCATCGTACGACAAATTGTCGTATTGCATGGCGGCCGTATCAACATTGCCGAATCTGAACTGGGTGGAGCTAAGTTTGAAATTAGTTTGCCGATGGCAGTTTGATTTTATTTGCGGCATTTTGTGAAAACGCATCTGAGTACAAACTTACCCAGTTGCGTTTTCAATTCGTTTATTTTTGCAGTGGCGTAGTGCCTTGTTTTAACCAGTTCAATGCATCGCCTTGCACGCGAGGTGACAAACGTTGTAGAACCATTTGATGATAGTCATTCAGCCAAGCCAACTCATCGTCTCGTATGATACTTAGGTCGACGCAGCGAGTATCAATTGGGCACAAAGTTAAGGTTTCAAATTTCAGATAGTCACCAAATTCGGTACTTTCCGCTGGCACGCATAATAATAAGTTCTCGATGCGAACGCCCCATTTGCCCGGACGATAAATGCCGGGTTCGTTTGAGGTAATCATGCCGACTTCCATCACCATATCGCTATTCGGGATGGCACCCGAAATCGATTGTGGACCTTCATGTACATTCAGGAAGTAACCAACACCGTGGCCAGTTCCGTGGCCGTAGTTGATACCTTCCGCCCAGATCGGTGCACGAGCAATCGCATCTAATACGGTGGAATAAGTACCATATGGGAACTTCATTCTGGATAAGGCAATCATGCCTTTTAAAACTAAGGTGAAATCGCGTTTTTGTTCAGCTGACGCGGTGCCCACAGGCACGACGCGTGTGATATCGGTGGTGCCGTTTAAATATTGTCCACCGGAGTCAATCAATAGCAAGCCATTGCCTTGAATGTCGGCATGAGACTCTGGAGTAGCCCGATAGTGGGGCATGGCGCCATTTCCGTTGAAACCTGCGATCGTGCCAAAGCTAGGCGAAATAAAATGCGGCTGACGCGCGCGCGCAGCACAAATATTTTCATCTATCGTTAATTCCGTGATGGCATCCGTGTTCTGCACTTGCTCATACCAGGCAAAAAACTCACATAAAGCGGCACCATCTTGCTCCATTGCTTCACGCACATATTGAGCTTCTTCCGGCGTCTTGCGCGATTTGGCATAGACCGAAGGATTGAGTGCCTCGATGACTTTGACGGAAGACGGAATCGCTTGTTGGAAACCAAAAGTAATACGACGTGGATCTATTAATAGCGTGTCTGAAGGGTTCAGCTCCAGCAAGCCTTGTTTCGCATTTTCATAAGGCTGGAGAGAAACGCCATCTTGCGCCAATCGAGCCGCCAGCTCCTGCGATATTTTAGCGAGTGGAACAAATAAGATGGCCTTGTCTAAACCGATTAAGGCATGCGAGACGAAAACCGGATTGTAATTAACATCGGCACCACGCAGGTTGAAGATCCAAGCGATATCATCAACCGTTGAGATAAAATGCCAATTCGCGGTTTTGAGTCGCATTTGTTCGCGTATCGCCGTCAGTTTTTGAGCGCGGCTGACGCTGGCAAATGGCAATGCATGTTCATAGACTGCTGCGCTTGGTAAATCAGGCCTGTCAGTCCAGACGACATCAAGTAAATCAAAGTCGGTTTTGAGCGTGATGTGCTTGGTGGATAGGCTAACTTGAAGTGCGCGGGCACTGGCTAGACTCAAAATATTGCCATCAACACCAAGCACTGCTTGCTCAGGTAATTGTTGTGCCAACCAATCTATGTGTGCCGTGCCTGCTGACGACTGAATTTTCATCATCGTAATGCCACTACCAGCCAATTCAATTTCAGCCTGTGACCAATAACGGCTATCGACCCACAGACCTGCGAAATCTTGCGTGACGATCAAAGTGGCGACAGAACCGGTAAAACCAGAAAATACTTCACGCCCTTGCCATCTTGCTGGCAGATATTCCGATAAGTGTGGATCAGCAGATGGG
The DNA here is from genome assembly GCA_963512475.1 of uncultured Undibacterium sp. Classification (GTDB taxonomy): domain Bacteria; phylum Pseudomonadota; class Gammaproteobacteria; order Burkholderiales; family Burkholderiaceae_D; genus Undibacterium. Next base: position 8,799 of record CAUPNA010000143.1, on the reverse strand, counting down.
ATTAGATAAGCGGTATAGCCGTGAGTCGTCATTGCGCTACGCAATTGAGCCAGACGCTGTGGGATAGTAGTAAGCATTTTTTGTGTCTCTTAGATTGATTAAGACGTCAATGGATTGTTCGTCAGTTGCACGAAGAATTAGGCAGACAAATGTAGGGAAATCAGCGTAGAAAACGGCGCATCACATGCGGTGGCGGTTCATTAGGATTGGCGTGAACGTATTCCAACTCTGGTGCCAATTCAAATTCATAGGCAGCATAAAGATCGACCAGTCGTGGTTGATCGATCCGTACACCCAAACGCAATTCTTCTACGCCAGAGGTTTGCGCGTGATGAATTACCGCTTCTAGTAAATGTTGTGATAGCGCCTCACCGCGAAACGCAGGCAAGATACCCATGCGCCGCATTTCCCAGGTTGCTCCATCGTCATCGATGGGCAACCATCTTACCGAGCCTGCAGGCTCGTCGTTGACCAATAAGACAAAGCCACCACCTTGTAGCAGCTCGTGTTCTACTTTTTCGCTCGATTCCTGGTGTCCGGAAGAAGTTGTTGCGACTTTACCTGCCCAGCAATTACGTGTCAGATGCGCCAGCAAAGGCGCATCTTCTACATTGGCTTCACGAATGACGACGTCCATGTTTGTGATAATTATTCGCTAGATTAACGGACACGCATACCTGGCTCCGCACCTGGCCAAGCTTCGAGAATATAGAGACCTGGATTCGTTTTTTCATCGGCCGCTGATGCTGCTAAGACCATACCTTCAGAGATGCCAAATTTCATTTTACGTGGTGCCAAGTTGGCGACCATGACGGTGAATTTACCGATTAATTGTTCTGGCTGATAAGCTGATTTGATGCCTGAAAATACGTTGCGTGTTTTGCCTTCGCCGACATCTAAAGTTAAACGCAGCAGTTTGTCTGAACCTTCAACGTGTTCACAATTCACGATTTTGGCGATACGTAAATCGATCTTGGCGAAATCATCGATTTTGATTTCAGGCGCCAACTCTTCAATCGCACCACTCGTCACTCCCTCACCTTCAAGGGGAGGGTTGGGGAGGGGATGGGTTTCAGCCGATGCTTTTGTGATTTCAATCGCAGGCGCCACGGGTGCATCAAACAATTGTTCAAAAATCTTAGGATCGACACGCTGCATCAGATGCACATAAGGATTGATCTTGTGTTGATCAGGAATCGGTGTTGCGACGCTGGCCCAATTTAAAGGCGCGATATTCAATTGCGCTTCAACTTGACTGGCTAATTGAGGTAGAACAGGCTTTAAGAATATCGTTAAAATACGGAAAGCTTCTAGCAAGCGACTGCAAACTTCTTGTAGCTTGGCGTCATTCTCCGGCTGTTTTGCCAGTTCCCAGGGTTTGTTCGCATCGACATAGGCATTAATAATGTCAGCTTGTTCCATGATGGCTCGTAAGGCTTTGCCGAATTCGCGCGCTTCATACAAGGCCTGAATGTCGCCTGAGACTTTGCGTAAATTCTGTATGAACGCATCATCGTCAGTCGCCCACGCTGTATTCACAACGCCATCAAAACGCTTAGTAATAAATCCTGCCGCACGACTCGCGATATTGATGTATTTGCCGATTAAATCAGAATTCACACGTGCCACGAAATCATCGGGATTCATATCCAGATCTTCGACTTTGGCATTGAGCTTTGCGGCGAAGTAGTAACGCAGCCATTCTGGATTCATCCCGATTTCAAGATAGCGCAATGGGGAAATACCTGTGCCGCGTGACTTCGACATTTTTTCGCCCGATACCGTGACGAAGCCATGTGCGTACACATTGTCTGGCGTTTTGTAACCTGCAAATTTCAACATCGCAGGCCAGAATAGTGTGTGGAAGTAGGTAATATCTTTACCGATAAAATGAATTTGCTCGGTACTCGGATCTGCCATGAAAGCATCAAAATCACGTCCGATTTTGCCGAAGTAGTTTTTCAAAGACGCCAAATAACCGACTGGTGCATCCAGCCATACGTAGAAGTATTTACCTGGTTGATCAGGAATCTCAATGCCAAAATAAGGCGCATCACGGCTGATATCCCAATCACCAAGGCCGCCGTCGCCTTCTAGCCATTCTTTGCATTTGTTCGCCACTTCGGATTGCAAACGATTGTCTTGCAAAGCCCAGCCGCGCAAAAATGCTACGCATTGGGGATCAGACAGTTTGAAGAAAAAATGCTCTGAGGATTTCATAACTGGTGTTGCTCCAGTTAGCACAGAGTAAGGATTCTTGACTTCGGTTGGCGCATATACGGCAGAACAAACTTCACAGGAGTCACCGTACTGATCTTTAGCGCCACACTTAGGACATTCGCCTTTGATATAGCGATCAGGCAAAAACATGTTTTTAACTGGATCGTAAAATTGTTCGATGGTCTTGCTGGTAATAAAACCTGCTGCTTTTAACTTGCGATAGATATCTTGTGATAATTCGTGATTTTCTGGTCCATCGGTGGAGTGCCAGTTATCGAATTCGATATGAAAACCGTCTAAGTATTGCTTACGTCCAGCCGCGATCTGCCCCACAAATTCTTGCGGTGTTATGCCTGCTTTTTCTGCGGCAATCATAATCGGCGCACCATGCGCATCATCTGCCCCTACAAAATGCACGTCATTGCCAGACATTCGCTGATGACGTACCCAAATATCGGCCTGGATGTACTCCATGATGTGACCGAGGTGGAAAGGCGCATTAGCGTAAGGAAGGGCGGTGGTGACGAACAACTGGCGGGTCATAATGAATGATTACTTTAATGAAGAGGGGCGGTTAATAGGTAAAACGCTTATTTTAACAGCGAACTCGGTCTAAAGCTTGGAAATCAGCTTGGCGCTTCTCTCTCAACTTAAGCAAATTAGGGGCATTCATTTCATTATTGGGCGAATAAAATTTGATTCGATACGGTAGTAAAAAACCAGTAGCCAGCAGGGCTATCTTCAGCTTGCTTCAGAAATTACGTTAGACTGATGAAAATTGAATGGAGAGTCACATGTCAGCAGCACATCAAACGAACAACGAACAAATTGAGAAAATTAGAGCTGTCTTAGCAACAGTTATCGATCCCAATACCCAAAAAGATTTTATTTCTACTAAATCAGTTAAGAATATTCAGGTCAATGATTCGGTCGCCAGTATGGATATCGAACTGGCTTATCCGGCCAAAAGTCAATTGAGCCTCATCGCCAACATGGTGAAGAATGCTCTGCAAGGAGAGTCGGGCCTAGAATCGACGGAGTTCCAAGTAAACGTCACCAGCAAGATCGTGGCGCACGCGGTACAGCGTGGCATCAAAATCATGCCGAATGTAAAGAACATCATTGCCGTCGCTTCCGGTAAAGGTGGCGTAGGAAAATCGACTACTGCAGTGAATTTAGCTTTGGCCTTAGCGGCGGAAGGTGCCTCAGTCGGTTTGTTAGATGCGGATATCTACGGACCGTCGCAGCCTATGATGATGGGCATTTCGGCGCGCCCAGAAACATTGGACGGAAAGACCATGGAGCCATTGCAAAACTATGGCGTACAAGTGTCTTCGATAGGATTTATGATCGATCCAGACTCGCCTATGGTATGGCGGGGCCCTATGGTGACGCAGGCTTTGCAGCAATTGCTGGAGCAAACCAATTGGCGTGATCTGGACTATCTGATTGTCGATATGCCACCTGGTACTGGAGACATCCAGTTAACCTTGTCGCAAAAAGTGCCAGTAACTGGGGCGGTGATTGTAACCACGCCGCAAGATATCGCCTTGCTCGATGCACGTAAGGGTTTGAAAATGTTTGAGAAAGTCGGCATTCCTATCTTGGGTATTGTCGAAAACATGAGTACCCATGTTTGCTCGAATTGCGGTCATGCTGAGGCAATTTTTGGCGCGGGTGGTGGCGAGAAAATGTGTGCGGAGTATGGGGTTGATTTCTTGGGTGGACTGCCATTGACAATGGCCATTCGTGAGCAGGCCGATTCGGGTAAGCCTACAGTAGTTGCTGATCCTGATGGGCAAATCGCACAGATTTATAAACAGATTGCGCGCAAAGTAGCGATTAAAGTCGCCGATAAAGCGAAAGACATGAGTAGTAAATTCCCGACAATCACTGTGCAGAATACCTAGTTTTATTCATCTTTATATTCACCTATACATTCGCCTATATATTCGCCTATATCTATGACGCAAAGTAAAGATCTCCATTACATGCATCTGGCGCTGGAACTTGCTTCCCGCGTCACGATATTGACTTCGCCTAATCCCAAAGTGGGATGTGTGATTGTCAAAGATGGGCATGTTTTGGGGCAGGGCTGGACGCAAGCTGTCGGGCAAGCGCATGCTGAAGTCATGGCTTTGCGCGATGCCGCCAGCTTTGGTCACGATGTGCGTGGTGCGACAGCCTACGTGACCCTTGAGCCCTGCAGTCATTATGGACGGACTCCCCCTTGTGCCAATGCCTTGATTGAAGCTGGATTGGCACGTGTGGTCGCTGCGCTTGAAGATGCGAATCCACAAGTGGCAGGTCGTGGATTTTATATGCTGCAAGAAGCTGGTATAGCGGTGACCCATGGCTTGCTGGCAAAAGAAGCGCGCGCAATGAATCTGGGTTTCTTTAAACGCATGGAAGTTGGCAAACCCTGGGTGCGACTGAAGATGGCAGCCAGTTTGGATGGTTATACTGCCTTGCCGAATGGACAGAGCCAGTGGGTTACAGGCAATGAGGCGAGATTAGATGGCCATCGTTGGCGAGCCAGGTCTGATGCGATTTTGACGGGCATCGGCACGGTATTGGCCGATGATCCGCAAATGAATGTGCGTTTGCCTGAGCAAGAAGTTTTGCGTCAGCCGCGTAAATTTGTGCTTGATTCTCAATTGCGAACCCCCGTTTCCGCCAAATTGTTTCACGGCGCTTCTGTAAGCATTGTCCATGCAAAACGCAATCCTGACATCGAAGAAAATTTGCAGCAAGCCGGCGCAAACTTATTGTATTTACCTAGTGAGAATAGTTCGGGAACACAAGTTGACCTGCTTGCACTGATGTCGGTAATGGGTGAGCAGCAAATCAATGAGTTGCATGTGGAAGCGGGTGCAAAACTAAGTGGTGCCTTGATTGCAGCGAATTGCGTTGACGAATTACTGTTGTATCTGGCGCCGAAATTGCTGGGTTCTGGTGCAGGTATGTTTGCTTTGCCGGAGTTGCAGCAGCTAAATCAAGCAAGAGAATTGAATTTGCATGAAGTCTTGCAACTGAGCGACAACACGATCAGAGTGATAGCACGCTTTGCTTAATGTGACAGCACGCTTTGCTTAGTGTGTTAGTGCGCTTTGCTTAGTGTGTTTGTTGCGCGGGTGTATTGATGAATTGAAGTTTGATCGGAGCGAATGCAAAAAAGCCTCATTGATTTCTCAACGAGGCTTTTTATTTTGGTCGGAGTACAAGGATTCGAACCTTGGACCCCCTGGTCCCAAACCAGGTGCGCTACCGGGCTGCGCTACACTCCGAAAACTGCTTACTTAATTCAAATAGGTAAATTTAAATTAGGTGAATATTTTGTGAAACTAAAAAGGATCGCCGAGACTGTTGAGTTTCGACGATCCTTAGAATTTGGTCGGAGTACAAGGATTCGAACCTTGGACCCCCTGGTCCCAAACCAGGTGCGCTACCGGGCTGCGCTACACTCCGAGAAGCGAGATAATACGACCTGTAGCCAAACTTGTCAACCGCCTTGGATTGACTTTGGTCTATATTATTACCGACTTACAAATTTTGTTCGCTATGGAACTTTCGTTCTTCGCCTGTAAAGGGATCGATAAATGCGATAGATTTTGCTAGTAATTGCAGTGGTTTGCTAAAATCGTCAGATCCACTTGGCATGCTGTTGGGATAAAAGTTATCGTTGATAATCGCTGCGCCCAGGCTGGCCATGTGAACACGCAGCTGGTGTTTTTTTCCTGTGCTTGGTCGCAATTCATAGAGATTGAGTGCATCCCGCCTTTCTAAAATTTCGATATCCGTTTCTGCATTGATGGTGCCAGCGACTTCTTGCATCAGAAAAAAACGGTCACTCTCTACCATGCGGCTGGCTCTGTGCAGGGGAAACCTCATCTCCGGTAAATGCGGTGCGACGGCGTGATAAATTTTATCGATTTGACGTTGTTGAAATAGTTGCTGATAAGCGCCGCGACTTTTGGATTGTTTTGAAAACAAAATAACACCAGCAGTTTCCCTATCCAGTCTGTGCAAAGGGCTGAGGTTTTCATTTCCAGTTTTTTGCTTGAGTCTGACCAGTAAAGTTTCTCGCAAATAGTCACCTCCTGGCGTGACGGCTAAAAAATGGGGTTTGTCGGCGACCAGCAAATGTTCATCTTGAAATAAGATTTTTTCATGAAAGGGAAGGACTTTCTCATCGTCGATTTCACGATAATAATAGATGCACATGCCGCGCTTTACTGCGCTATTGGGTTGCAATATCGCCCCATCCGCAGCGCGAACCTCATGCTTTGCAAAACGTTGCAGCCAGCGCGCCGCATCGATATCGGGAAAGTGTTGACAAAGAAAGGCCAAAGCGTCGACCCAATGACCTTCCGGCAGCCAAACATAGCTGGGACTGATACCTTGACGCGTTGGCAGTGGTGGCTTTAATGGAGCTTGCACGGTGACTTTAATGAATGGTGAAAGGCGTCCATACTAGCATTGCACAGACTTTTATTTTTCAGTGTAGAGACTTTTAACCGTATGAAATTACTGATAAATGGGTGTCCTAGCGCTAACCAGATTGGCTTAAGTATCATCAAACACGCTTAGGCGGTAAAATAGCATCTTTGACTTTTTGCGTTCATTTCCTGTGTTGATATTAAACATACGGAAATTCGCCAGCACTGATGACAGTTTCTCATTTACCTACTTCTACAACAACGGTGCGTACTCGTTTTGCGCCTAGTCCTACTGGTTACTTGCACGTCGGTGGCGCACGCACCGCCTTGTTTAGCTGGGCTTTCGCTCGTCATTTTGGCGGCACTTTTGTTTTGCGCATTGAAGATACCGATCTTGAACGTTCTACACCAGAAGCGGTACAGGCGATTTTAGATGGTATGAATTGGTTAGGCTTGCAACATGATGAAGGCCCTTTCTACCAGATGAAGCGCATGGATCGTTATCGTGAAGTATTGGCAAAAATGTTGGCAGAGGGCACTGCATATCATTGCTACTGTTCGACTGATGAAGTTGAAGCCATGCGTGAACGTCAACGTGCTGCGGGCGAGAAGCCTCGTTATGACGGCACCTGGCGTCCAGAGTCAGGCAAAGCTTTGCCAGCCATTCCTTCAGATCGTAAGCCGGTCATTCGTTTTAAAAATCCACTGGACGGCGTAGTGAGCTGGAACGACGTAGTTAAAGGCGAAATTACGATCGCCAATCGTGAGCTCGATGATTTGGTGATTGCACGACCAGACGGCACGCCAACCTATAATTTCTGTGTTGCGGTTGATGATAGTGATATGCAAATCACGCACGTGATTCGCGGTGATGATCATGTTAATAATACGCCACGCCAAATCAATATCTTGAATGCACTTGGTGCGCCTTTGCCGTTCTACGGACATGTTCCTATGATTCTGGGAACTGACGGTCAAAAACTATCCAAGCGTCGCGATGCAGTTAGCGTGATGGATTATTTGGATAAGGGTTTTTTGCCTGAAGCCTTATTAAATTACTTGGCGCGTCTAGGTTGGAGCCATGGCGATGAAGAAGTATTTAGTATGGAGCAAATGATTAGTTGGTTTAATCTGACCCACTTGTCTAGCTCAGCGGCGCAATTTAATCCGGAGAAACTGGCTTGGTTAAATAATCATTATATTAAAGCGGCAGACAATCAGCGCTTAGCCGATTTGATTCGCGCTGATATGGAAAAGCTAAACGCACAGTTCAACGGTGCGCCCGCATTGACGGCCGTTATAGCACTCTTGAAAGAGCGCACCAACACCACGGTGGAATTGGCGCAGGCGGCAATGCTGTTCTATCGTCAACCAGCGCCGGATGCAGCTTTGGTCGCGCAACATATTACTGCAGCGATTCAACCAGCTTTACAAGAATTCACGCAGGCTTGTGCAGACGTTGAATGGAATAAAGCCGCTATTTCGGCCTTGATGAAAGAGACTTTGGCAAAGCATGGTTTGAAAATGCCGCAATTGGCAATGCCTTTGCGTTTGCTATTAACGGGGCAATTACAAACACCGTCCATCGACGCCGTGATTGAATTATTTGGTCGTGAAGTGGTGATTGCCCGCTTGGCAATCGCGTAAGCATTTCGGGACAAAGGCTATGCTGAACAAACATACGGCTCAGCATTAAGCTTTACAAGCAAACACTAAACTTGCTATACTCCCGTTTCTGTTTTGTGCGGGGGTATAGCTCAGTTGGTAGAGCGCTTGCATGGCATGCAAGAGGTCAGCGGTTCGATTCCGCTTACCTCCACCACGATCAGGTAGTAGCTCAAATCAGCAAAGTATTTTTTTTAGATGTTTCAGAAAAATGCTTGCCAGAACGAAGAAGTTGAGTATATAATCTTGGTCTTACTTGATCGCAAACGTAAATAACGAAGCGAAAAAATCAAGTAAAAAAACAAGAAGTAAAGTAGTAAAAAGGTCAGTAACAAGGACAGATTTTATGTCCCCATCGTCTAGAGGCCTAGGACATCACCCTTTCACGGTGAGTACAGGGGTTCGAATCCCCTTGGGGACGCCAGGTTAAAGCCGCTAAGTTTAAATGCTTAGCGGCTTTTTTGTTTTCTGGAGG
>CAUPNA010000142.1:0-11511 GCA_963512475.1 uncultured Undibacterium sp. | reverse complement strand
GTAATTTTTCCAGGAATTTTTTTTCCTCAATAAAACTACCGTCGGCCTTACTAATCTTGTTCAGCAATGGATGAGTTGTTGGAGATTGGGCGGACGCTGCCATCATCATCAAACAAGACAGTGCGCTAATCGTGAATTGAAAAATTTGGAGAATTCGCATTGCTAGCCTTCAAGAAAATTTTGAAGACTGACTATATCCTGCGAGGAAAATGAGTGCAAGCGATGCGTAGCTTTTGTATTTTTTTGCAATAGAGGTCGGCGAGCTGCTCGGCAAATACCGAGCAGTCCACACCTAGCTACCGTCATACATATCAGTTGTATGTACAGCAGATGGAGCACATCTTACGTAATCAATATGACGTCAATGTGACAAATGCACACTACTATTAGCAGAGCGAGTATCGCTCTTGGACAAAGCCTTTGATTGGAAATAACCGCGATAAAAATAGCAATCAACAGAAATAAACGACATTCGATAGGCGACACTCAATAAGCCACATTAAATAGGCGCAGCGCTAACTTCGATTCGGTTGTTTCCGTTTTAAATCAAAGGTAGTCTCCGTCATGTATCTCTGTGAACCAAGTCGTAAGAATTTGTAATAAATCAAACCTCCCTTCAAGCAATTCTTTATATTTAAGCTCGTAGTTTGTGTTTTATTGTATTCCTACCCTAGTGTGAATATTTGCCCGCGACCTTCGCGGGCTTTTTTTTTGCATTTCCCAATATCAAACAAAACCGAAATCATTTGCCTGATTGAACAAATCCTCGTATAATTCGAGGCTCACTTGCAGTGCACTTATGCACCAAACATGTGATCCAGTGGTGGTCGTAGCTCAGTTGGTAGAGTCCAGGATTGTGATTCCTGTTGTCGTGGGTTCGAGCCCCATCGTCCACCCCACAGATTCAATAAAAAAGCCCGCTTTTGCGGGCTTTTTTATTTTCGGCAGATTATCTAAGGTCTGAATTAGGGTCGCATTGCGTATTTACAAAATAGCGACCCACACCAACAAAAAAATAAACAGCCCTAAATCTCCAGCTCCGGATTAGCGGCTTTTACTTTCAGTATCGCCTCAAGCAACAACTCAGGATTATTCAAAGCTAATTTTTTGGTATCTGACAAAGTTTGTCGGAAGGCACGCGCACCGATCAAGCCGAAGGTTAAGCCTAACATGTGGCGCGTTATGCTATTAAGTTTTAATCCTTTGCCATTTTCACCGAACTTCTGTAATTGCTCGCGAATGTACGGTAGCATCGCCAATACGACATCTTCCCGCGTCTTAGGCGTACTCATATCGCCATAGTAACGCGCGTCAAAACTCGTCATCAAGTAGGGATTGTGATAGGCTTCGCGTCCCAACATCACACCATCCACATGCAATAGATGCGCATCAATTTCCTGCTGGGTTTTGATGCCGCCATTAATAATGATTTCCAAACTAGGGAAGTCTTTTTTCAAGCGATACGCGTATTCATATTTCAGCGGCGGCACTTCACGGTTTTCTCTTGGTGACAATCCTTTTAATATGGCATTTCTGGCATGCACCACAAAAGTCTTACACCCCGCCTCCGCGATTTGTCCGACAAAGTCCCTGACAAAATCATAGGAATCGACATCGTTAATGCCTATCCTGTGTTTTACCGTTACGTCGATGTCTACCACATCCCGCATCGCTTTTACGCAATCGGCTACCAAGTTCGGCTCGGCCATCAAACACGCACCAAATGCGCCTTTTTGTACGCGCTCTGAAGGACAACCACAATTCAAATTGACTTCGTCGTAGCCCCACTCCTGCCCACGTTTTGCCGCCAATGCCAAATCGGCTGGCTCACTACCACCCAGCTGCAAGGCGACTGGATGCTCCTCTTGATTAAAATCTAAGTGACGTTCAATGTCGCCGTGCAGAATTGCGCCTGTGGTCACCATTTCAGTATAGAGCCAAGTATGACGGGAAATATAGCGATGAAACAAACGACAATGACGATCGGACCAGTCCATCATGGGCGCAACAGATATACGGCGGGAGGGTAATACGGAAGAATTCACAATAGTTACGAGCAAAAATAAACAGGCGTCATTGTACCGCTTGTCAGCTTCTGTCGCCTACCCATACGCTGCCTTTCCTATATTGCATTTGCTTTGCTCGATCAGTCGATCATACTGAATAGCAATCCGACTACTCACTTGGCTATACGCCATATCAGTATCGTGACACAATCAGAACAATGCAAAGTTAACAGTAACAACATTCTTTTATTGAAAGCGACTTCATGCAAACCGATCATTTTTGGATGCCATTTACCGCCAACCGACAATTTAAGACCAAACCTCGCCTAATGCAAAGCGCCAAGGGCATGTATTACACCACCGATGATGGCCGTGAAATTCTCGATGGCACCGCCGGGCTTTGGTGTGTCAATGCTGGCCACAATCACCCCAAAATCGTCTCTGCCATTCAACAACAAGCAGCGAAGTTGGATTTTGCACCTACATTTCAAATGGGGCACCCATTGGCGTTCGAGGCGGCAAGTCGATTGGTGTCGATTGCGCCAGAAGGCTTAAATCGCGTTTTTTTCTGTAATGATGGATCTGAAGGCGTCGACACTGCTTTGAAGATGGCTTTGGCCTATCATCGTGTGCGTGGTGATGCTGGGCGGCAGCGCTTGATCGGGCGCGAACGTGGATATCACGGCGTGGGTTTTGGTGGCATTTCTGTCGGTGGAATTGCAGGAAACCGCAAGCAGTTTGGTCATGCTTTATCTGGCGTTGATCATTTGCGCCATCCATTAAACATCACAAAAAATGCCTTTAGCAAAGGATTACCAGAGCACGGTTTGGAATTGGCCGAAGAACTAGAACAACGCATCATTGCATTACATGATCCGTCGACGATCGCTGCAGTGATCGTCGAGCCTATACAAGGTTCGACAGGCGTCATTATTCCTCCTAAATCCTACTTAGAAAGATTGCGTCAAATTTGCACCAAGCATGGAATACTACTTATTTTCGACGAAGTGATTACCGGTTTCGGGCGTTTAGGCGCGCCATTTGCCGCCGATTATTTTGGCGTTATTCCTGACATGATTGTTTGCGCTAAGGGGCTCACTAACGCCGCGGTTCCAATGGGTGCAGTCATCGCCTCACAATCCATCTACGACAGCTTCATGCAAGCGGCGCCTCAAGATGCTATCGAGTTTTTTCATGGCTATACCTATTCGGCACACCCTCTCGCTTGTGCTGCTGCAATTGCAACGATCGACGTCTACCAAGAAGAAAACCTGTTTGAACGCGCTGCACAGATGGCGCCCTATTTTGAACAGGCGGCGCACAGCTTACGCGGACTACCTCATGTTAAAGATATACGAAATCTTGGCATGGTGTGTGGCATCGAATTGGAGGCTCAAACAGGGAAAACTACCACTCGGGCATTTGACATATTTGAGAAATGTTTTCACGAAAAAAATTTATTGATACGTACTACTGGCGACATCATTGCGCTCTCCCCGCCTTTAATTATTGATAGAACACAAATCGATACCTTGTTCGAACAACTCGGCGCAGCTATCCGAGAACAGGCAAATTAGAATTACATCAAAAGAAGAGAACACGCCTGAATGAATACTAAGAAAAATTTTTCGGATCTAAACTACGCAACGAAGGCGATGTTATTTACGCACCTCGCTGCCATGGAGCAAGCCGGACTTCCGGCAGATAAGTCCTTCGCCAATCTGCGATTACAAGGCAAAGCGCAGCAACGAGTCGAGACAGCCAGAAAAATTCTGGCTCGCGGCAAAGGTATCTCGCAAGCAGGCAAAGTCTCTGGCTTATTCAATCAATTAGAAACGCACATCATTCACGCCGCGACTCAATCAGGCAGCCCCGCGATCACTTACAAACGCTTCGCCGATCACTACACAGAAAAAGATCGCCTGCAGCGCTTGGTGCGTGCGCGTATGAAGATGCCTGTGTTGATGTTTTTACTGTCGCTCTTTATCGCTCCACTGTCGGCGCTGGTAACAGGATCGATTAGCACTGCTGCCTATCTGTGGCGTGTCGCAGCCCCTCTCATTGCTGTCATCTTGATTTGGCAGGGGATAGTGTTTTTGCGAGGATACTACCGCTCAGATGCATTTCGAGATAGAAATTCGGGCGAAAATCCCATCGACAGTATCGCATTAAAATTACCTATTTTTGGCAGCATGAATGTGCGATCTAATGCGAATCAATTTTATGAATCTTTGGGCTTGATGTTACAAGCGGGATTGCCCATGTTTGAAGCGGTCCCACTGGCAAATCAGACCGTACAAAACAGTTTGATTCGAGAGGAGTTTTCCAAAATTTTACCGCAACTCCACGAAGGGAAGACGCTATCGCAAAGTTTAGAAAAACTTCGCTTCTTGGGTCAATGGCATATCGTGGAATTAGTCAGGACTGGCGAGAGCAGCGGCACCATACCCGAAATGCTGTGGCGTTATTGCACGATTGAAAATGAAGCCATTTCGCATTTCCAAGAGCAAGTCGCGGCCTGGGTGCCTCGAATTTTGTATGGCATGGTGGCGATGTGGATGGCGTATAGCATTTTCAAGAGCAATGCTTTCATGCCAAATATTCCTGAAGTGCTATAGATAATACGCTGCCCTTCGATTTATCCTAAACCGAAGGGCATTTCTCTTTATAACATTCGTGCTAACAAAGCTTTATCGTATTTTCCATTCAGTGGAATGCGAACTTTGTGCCCCGCACCGCCAATCACGTCTATCGCCTCGTTATGCTTGTTGCGAATTTCGCCCAAGGTGACAATTTCGTTTCCGCTTGGATGGATAATTTCTATTTGATCACCAACAGAAAAACGATTTTTTACTTCGACTTCTGCCCAGCCGTCTGCAATCGACAACACGTTGCCGACATATTGGCTGCGGTGAGCTTTTGACACGCCCTCCATATAATTTTGATGTTCTTGAGTGTGGTGACGCTGATAGAAACCATCGGTATAACCACGATTTGCCAAACCATTTAATTCCCCCAACAACTGCTCATTGAATGGACGCCCTGCCACTGCATCATCAATCGCGCGACGATAAGATTGCGCTGTGCGTGCGACGTAATATAAAGACTTCGTACGGCCTTCTACTTTGAGAGAGTCAACACCGATTTTCGCCAAACGCTCGACATGTTCAATGGCACGCAAGTCCTTCGAATTCATGATGTAAGTGCCGTGCTCGTCTTCCAGTATTGGCATAAAACTACCTGGACGCCCAGCCTCTTCCACCAGATATGGGCGATCAGCTAAGGGATGACGCGGCATATCACCCATCGCGGAGAATGACTGATTCGCATCCTCTAGCGCTTTATTAAAATCGAACTTGATAGTTTCAACGGGAATACGTTGCAAGTCACCGGTCTCATTTTCAGTCGCATTTTCAACCTTGTAATCCCAACGGCAAGAATTCGTGCAAGTACCTTGGTTTGGATCGCGGTGATTGAAGTAACCGGACAATAGACAACGACCGGAATAAGCGATGCACAAAGCGCCGTGTACGAATACTTCTAATTCCATTTCAGGACAACGCTGCTTGATTTCTTCGATCTCATCCAAGGACAATTCACGCGACAAAATCACGCGAGTTAAACCTATCTTTTGCCAGAATTTCACATCAGCCCAATTCACCGCATTCGCTTGTACAGAAAGATGCACATTCACTTCTGGCCACTTCTCGCGAACCATCATAATCAAACCAGGATCGGCCATAATAAGGGCATCCGGCTTCATCGCAATAACGGGTTCCATATCGTTCAGATAGGTTTTCAGTTTGGAGTTGTGTGGAAAAATATTGCTGGCGACGAAGAAAGACTTGCCACGTGCATGCGCGCCTTCTATGCCTTGCTGCAAAATATCCAAGGTAGAAAATTCATTGTTGCGAGCACGCAAGCTATAGCGTGGCTGTCCGGCGTACACAGCATCGGCACCGAAGTCGAACGCTGTATGCATTTTTTCTAATGAGCCTGCTGGCAATAATAATTCTGGCGCTTTCAATTTAAATGAACTCGCAGCAGAGGAGAAACTTGACATAAAACACCATCTAAAAATACCGCGCGTCTTTCAAACAAAGCACGCTCAAAGTTAATAAAAAACGTCTGTCGTTCCTGTGCAGCGAAGTTCGACCTTTGCGCGATTCTAAGCCACTGCCAACACTAGAACTCTGCGCTAGGACAAGCTTCGTGCTTTTTTTTCTTGACTATCCTGTTGAAATGCCATTACCTCGTTAAAAATAAGTGCACTCAAGACAACAGCACCACCGAGTAAGGTCGCCTTGGCTGGCTCTTCGCCGATAGCGAGCCAGACCCAAAATGGACCAAGCACCACTTCCAACAAGGACAGCAATGAAATCTCCGGGGCGCTCAGACCTTTCGCCGCATGCACCATAATCATGCATGGCAAACCGAGCTGAAATACACCCAATACAGCCAAAATAGCGATGTCGTGCAGGGACGCAGACAAAGGAAAAGCAAATGGCAGCATCAATAAAGCAGACAAGACGCCGCCGACAAATACAGCGGGAATCAAATCGACATGTTGCCCACCTTTTTTCAAAATAATCACATTGGCTGCAACAGCAAAAGGAACACACAGTGCTAGCATCATGCCGATCAATCCACGTGCATCCAACTTGGAAAAGCCATCGACAAACATCCATAGCATGCCAACAAAAGCAACAAAAATTGCCAGCCAAGTACGACGCGGTATTTTTTCTGACAGAAATATCCAAGCAAAGATGGCGGTCAATAAGGGCGCAAAGCTCTCAACGATTAAAGCATTCGCCACCGTGGTCATGGTCAAAGCCAACATGAAGCAGGTGAACATCGCTGCCCACATAAAACCTGAGGCCAAACCATAGCGCCCTAAGCCCAACAGTTTTTGACCTAGCTTGGCTTTGTGCTGCCAACTTAATACGACAGCCACAAAGATAGCGGCAAAAAAGCTGCGCCAAAAACTCACTTCAAAACCACGCGCGGATTCTAGCTGACGTGACAATACGCCGGCTGTACTCCACATAGTGGGCGCAATAATCATTAACACCAAGGCAGTTTTATGGCTAGGTTGCCGCATACAATGACTCCGAAAATAGAAGACAAAAGCCCGCTTGATAAAGAATCAAGCGGGCTTCTTGTTATACCAAACAAGACTCAGTATGAATGCCGAGCCTTAAGAAATTGTGTATCTTTGTTTGCGTATAAATAGACTATTCAGCTATTCAATTAAGCGTCGCGAGATGCTTTTTTACGCTCATGTTCCTTCAAGAAGCGCTTGCGCAAACGAATACTCTTAGGCGTCACTTCAACCAATTCGTCATCCTCAATGAATTCAACCGCGTATTCCAAACTCATTTGAATTGGTGGAACCAAACGTACCGCTTCGTCTGTACCAGAAGAGCGAACGTTGGTTAATTGTTTACCTTTAATTGGGTTCACAACCAAATCGTTATCACGTGAATGGATACCGATGATCATGCCTTCATAGACTGGATCGTTATGCACGACGAACATACGGCCGCGGTCTTGCAGTTTCCAGATAGCGTAAGCAACAGCTGCGCCATCATCCTGGGAAATCAACACACCGTTACGACGGCCAGCCATTTCACCCTTAGTATTGTCTACTGGTGCGTATTCATCAAACACGTGGCTCATCAAGCCGGTACCGCGTGTCAATGTCATGAATTCGCCTTGGAAGCCGATCAAGCCACGTGCTGGAATACGATATTCCAAACGTACACGACCTTTGCCGTCCGGTTCCATGTTTTGCAAATCACCACGACGACGACCGAGTTCTTCCATCACGCCGCCTTGGTTGTTTTCTTCAACGTCAACCGTCAAGTTTTCATACGGCTCTTGGCGCACGCCATCCACCATTTTGAAGACAACACGTGGACGAGAAACCGCCAATTCGAAACCTTCACGACGCATGTTTTCGATCAAAATCGTCAGATGCAATTCGCCGCGACCAGAAACTTCGTAAGTGGAATCATCACCTTCGGCTTGTACTACGCGCAAAGCCATGTTGGATTTCAATTCGCGATCTAAACGATCACGGATTTGACGCGTCGTCACGAATTTACCTTCGCGACCCGCTAATGGCGAGTTATTCACCATGAAGTTCATCGTCAATGTTGGTTCATCGATCTTCAACATTGGCAAGCCTTCCGGTGTATCCGGTGCGCAAATGGTGGAGCCGATACTGATTTCTTCGATACCATTGATCAAGACGATGTCGCCGGCCAATGCTTCATCAGCCAATACGCGATCCAAACCTTTGAACGTCAATACTTGATTGATACGTGCGCGAGTTGGCTTGTCTTCTGGGCCGTTCAACCACACAACATCTTGACCAGCACGAACGCGACCACGCAAGATACGACCAACACCAATCTTACCGACGTAAGAAGAATATTCCAAAGACGTGATTTGCAATTGCAATGGGCCGTTTGGATCATCTTCACGCGCAGGAACGTGTTTCAAGATAGCGTCAAACAATGGCTCCATATTACCGTCACGCACTGTGTCTTCTAAACCAGCATAGCCTTTAAAACCAGATGCATAAACGATAGGGAAATCTAACTGTTCATCAGTTGCACCGAGCTTGTCGAACAATTCAAATGTGGCGTTAACCGCTTTTTGTGGATCGGCGTTTTCACGATCAACCTTATTGACAACCACGATAGGCTTCAAACCTAAAGCCAAAGCTTTACGTGTGACGAAACGCGTTTGTGGCATTGGGCCTTCTTGTGCGTCAACCAGCAACAAAACACTGTCAACCATGGACAATACACGCTCAACTTCACCGCCAAAATCCGCATGGCCAGGTGTATCAACGATGTTGATATGCGTGCCTTTGTATTCCACTGCACAATTTTTGGAAAGAATCGTGATACCGCGCTCTTTCTCAATATCGTTTGAATCCATAACGCGATTATCAACTTGTTGATTATCACGGAAAGTACCAGATTGGCGCAGCAATTGATCCACTAGCGTAGTTTTGCCGTGGTCAACGTGGGCGATAATGGCGATGTTGCGAATAGCGCGTGTATTGTTGGTCATGATTGTATTTATTTGGGAGGTGATTCGAATAACCGACGATTATAGCATGCTGCAATGCAAAACTTGCGTCTTCATTACAATCAATGCAGATATTTTCGTCATTATTTCAAAGACTTACTACGTATTGATGACAAAACCTGAGTTTCTGGCACACATGCATGAATTTCCACTGCACTTAGCCTTACTTCAAAAATCGCTGCGCGCTATGGTATAGAAAGCAGAAAAATTACATACTCCCTCTTGAAATATCAAGTTAGCACCACATTTGAAGCTCACCAAAGTTCATTCATCGACTCCGTCAATTCTTAAATATCGAGGAAAGCATGTCAGAAAAACAAACCCTAGGATTTCAAGCAGAAGTGTCACAATTACTCCAATTGATGATCCATTCTTTGTATTCAAACAAAGAAATTTTCCTAAGAGAGCTCATTTCCAACGCTTCAGACGCGTCAGACAAATTGCGTTTTGAAGCAATTAATGATGCCAGTCTATTTGAAAACGATTCCGAACTAAAAATCAAAGTGAGCTTTGACAAAGCGGCACGCACGCTTACTATCAGCGACAACGGTATCGGTATGACACGCGATGATGCAGTCAATCATTTAGGCACCATCGCCAAATCTGGCACCAAAGAATTTTTCTCTAAACTGTCTGGAGACCAGCAAAAAGATGCGGCCATGATTGGTCAATTTGGTGTCGGCTTTTACTCTGGTTTTATTGTCGCCGATAAGATGACTGTCGAATCACGTCGTGCTGGCACAGCGGTAAGCGAAGGCGTGCGCTGGGAATCAGCTGGCGCTGGCGACTTCAGCGTAGAACAAATTAACAAAGAAGACCGCGGCACTTCTATCACTTTGCATTTGCGCGAAGGCGAAGATGATTTCCTCTCTTCCTGGAAACTAAAATCCATCATCCGCACGTACTCCGATCACATCTCTTTGCCAATTTTGATGCAAAAAGAAGAATGGGATGATGAGAAAAAAGAACAAGTTCTGAAAGACGAACTGGAAACCGTCAATCAAGCAAGCGCTTTGTGGGCACGTAGCAAGTCAGACATCACGCCGGAGCAATACACCGAATTCTACAAACATATTTCGCACGATTACACCGCACCATTGACACACACGCACAACCGCGTTGAAGGCCGCAGCGAATATACACAATTACTGTATATCCCGAGCCGCGCTCCGTTTGACATGTGGGATCGCAACAAACGTGGTGGCATCAAGCTTTACGTCAAGCGCGTTTTTATTATGGACGACGCAGAGCAATTAATGCCCGTCTATTTGCGTTTTGTTAAAGGCATTATCGATTCCAATGATTTGCCTTTGAATGTATCTCGTGAGATTTTGCAAGAATCACGTGATATCAAAGCGATCCGCGAAGGCTCAACTAAGCGCGTGCTTGGCATGCTGGAAGATTTAGCCAATGCAGAAGGCGATGAAGCAGAGAGTAAGAAAGAAAAATTTGCCAATTTCTGGAATGAATTCGGTCAAGTTTTGAAAGAAGGTATCGGTGAAGACGCTGCGAACAAAGATCGCATCGCTGCCCTGCTCCGCTTTGCTTCCACGCACAATGATAACGAGTCCCAAACAGTTTCATTGGCCGACTATATTGCCCGCGCCAAAGAAGGACAAGACAAGATTTACTACGTTACGGCAGACAGCTTTGCCGCAGCAAAAAATAGCCCGCATTTAGAAATTTTCCGTAAAAAAGGCGTGGAAGTATTGTTGTTAACGGATAGAGTTGACGAATGGATGTTGTCTTTCCTAAATGCGTTTGAGGGCAAAGATTTGATATCCGTCGCAAAAGGCGATCTGGATCTAGGTAAGCTTGAAGATGAGACTGAAAAGAAACAGCACGAAGAAACTGAAACACAGTTCAAAGATCTGGTTGAAAAGATGAAGACCGCCTTGGCAGATAAAGCTAAAGATGTTCGCATCACTTTCCGCTTGACCGACTCCCCGGCTTGTTTAGTTGCTGACGAAAATGAACTATCAGGTAATCTGATGCGTATGCTAAAAGCCGCAGGACAAGCGGCGCCAGAATCTAAACCTATTTTAGAGGTCAATCCAGATCATCCATTGGTACAACGCTTGAAATATGAAGAAGCTAAGTTCAATGACTGGTCACATATCTTGTTTGACCAGGCAGCCTTGGCAGAAGGCGGCACACTTGACGATCCAAGTTCATTTGTGAAACGTTTGAACGAAATGCTATTGAATGTCAGCAAATAAGTAGTTTAAATTTCAGACAAAAATAAAAAACCGGAACTCAAATTCCGGTTTTTTATTTACTATCCAAACACATTAGGCTTAATGCGTTACCCGCGTGGTACGGCGATCAGACAATAAACGTACACGTTCACCTGGACGGAAAGTTTCATCAGCATCTTGCGTAATCGCCTTCATTTCTCCAT
>CAUPNA010000141.1:0-11720 GCA_963512475.1 uncultured Undibacterium sp. | reverse complement strand
GGCAGCAAGACGACACCATTCAAATCTCACACGGCATGGCCAAGCCGCTGTATTGGATTGCACTTGCATCCAACCAGTCGCTGCCACGTGTAGATGCGAGTTTCTTTGAGAAACCTATCGAGGATGCGGATGTCGTTTCAGCCTTGCGTATTGAAGTCGAACATAGAGAGAACGATATCGTCCTCCATAAGCAATGGATAGCACATCTCGAAAACGACATCGAGGTTCACCAGCAAGGCGCACTAGAATTACAACGCAGTCTGCAACAGGCTGAACTTAGCATGCAAGATTCATCGCTACGTATTCAAGCGCAAATAGAAAGCGCGCGAAATACAGCGGCACGACTTCAAGCGTATCAGCAATCACAAGAGAGACTCGAAACTGAAATCACAGAAATAAAATCGCGACATCAGCAAGCTCAAGAGAAACTTGAAACTGAAATCACAGATATCAAATCGCTACATAGGCAATCTCAAGAAAAACTCGAAGCCAAACTAGCAGAATTAGAATCACTACAACAAGCATTAGAAACTTACCAGAAAATCGTCAGCGATTTCGAACTAGAGCTACAACAAAGCGCGAGCCGCGAAACACAGCTTACGCTGGAAAATAGCGACTTACAAAGCCAACTGTGTGCAATTAATGACAAGCTCGCAGGATTGACGTGTGAGCGTGACCACGCATTTGTCAGCATCGCAGAAATGCGTGCCAGTCGGTCATGGCGTTGGAGTGCACCGTTACGCGGCTTGCGTCGAGTTAGTCGTGGCGAAACCTCTGTAATCAGGACCGCAAGCCGCGTATTATTAAGTCGTGCAAAAAGAATCGTGCCTAAACCTGTCGTTCAATTAGCACGAATGCTACAAGGGAAATTTTTGAATATCACGGCAATCATGCCGCATTCAAGTATGAATCAAGGCGCGATTGCATCTATGGTGGCAGAACGTTGCGCGGCGATGCAGCTACCTATCTCAGTGTTCGTACCGCCTCTGCTCACGGCAGATCAATGCCCACGCATCGATTTGAGTATCGTTACTTACAATAGTAGTCGTTGGATTGAAAGCTTTACTGCATCACTACTCGCATTAAATTATCCAAAGACCCTGCTCAGCGTATTTTTTGTCGACAATAGCTCGACGGATGACACACTGGAAAAATTACAAACCAGCGCCCAAGTTTTACGTGCACAAGGGTTCGAGGTAACAATTCAAATCGCTCCCAATCATGGCTTTGGTGCGGGACATAATGTTGCCTTAAAAAAGGGCAATGCGCCCTACTGCCTGGTGACCAATCTCGATTTGACTTTTGAAGCGGACGCTTTGCGCCATGTGGTGTCGAGTGCGGTAGCTGACGTTGCCCATGCTGCGGCTTGGGAGCTACGCCAAAAGCCCTACGAACATCCTAAATATTACGACCCCATCACTGGCAGTACGAATTGGAATTCCCATGCTTGCGTTTTACTGCGTCGCTCCGCCATACAAGCTGTCGGCGGATTTGACGAAACCCTATTCATGTATGGCGAGGATGTGGAGCTATCTTATCGCTTGCGTCGTGCCGGTCATGTCTTACGTTATTGTCCTCAGGCGGTCGTATGGCATTTCACCTATGAGACGGCAGCACAGGTAAAACCACTGCAATACACAGGCAGCACATTCGCCAATCTGTATTTGCGTTTGAAATACGGTAATCGCTGGGACGCTTTGGCCGTGCCTTTATTAGGCGTCCGATTATTATTGGCGAACCAACCCTACCCAGGTTCAAGGCTAGGGGTATTGCGCAATCTATTACGTCTGCTAACGCTTATCCCAAAAACCTTTTGGGCACGCAAGTCTAGCGCTATACAATTTCCATTCCGTGAGTGGGATTATGAAATGATCAGAGATGGTGCATTTATCGAGCTGCAAGCCATGCCCGAAGAAATGCCCTTGGTCTCTATCATCACACGTACCTATCGTGGCCGAGAACTGTATTTACGCCAGGCTATCGTGTCAGTTGCGCGTCAAACTTACCCCCATATTGAACACATCATCGTGGAAGATGGCGGCGACAGCATGCAGCTTTTAATCAATGAAATTCAGCCAGAATTACCTCGCACCATAAGTTATTTTGGATTAACTAAATGTGGTCGTTCAGCGACAGGCAACCATGGCTTGCGTCAAGCCAATGGTCGTTGGTGTCTATTTTTAGATGATGATGATTTGCTCTTCGCTGATCACGTCGAAGTGTTAGTCAATACGATGCTGACTGAAACACAATCTCGTGCCGCCTACACCTTAGCATGGGAAGTACCAACCGATAATTCGCAATTAGCGCAAGGTAGTTATCGCGAAATCACCTATCAAGTGCCGGTTCCACTGCGACAAGTATTCGATTATGCCGTGCTGCGCCACCATAACTTCATGCCAATACAATCGGTGTTGTTTGAACGTAGCTTGTACTTAGAGCGTGGTGGTTTTGATGAGGACATGGATGCGTTGGAGGATTGGACACTGTGGGTACGTTACGCACACAAGAATCAATTCACCTACGTTCCCAAATTAACTTCGTTGTTTCGCGTACCTGAAAATGCTGAACAGACGCGCCAGCGTAGCGAGATCTTTGCCGCTGCTTACCCGTTGGCCTTGACCAGAAATAGTCTGAAAACACAGGCGATCGATACCTTATTGGCTGATCTGGTGGACGCCGATAAAACCATTGCGTATCCAAAGACAAATCAGGATGAGTCGTCACGAGAGATGCTGGCGTGAAAACAAACAACCTTAATTTCCTCCGTTTAATCGCAGCTGGCTTGGTTCTATACGGGCACAGCGCCATTTTACTAGGTCACCCCGAACCGCTTTTTTTGTCATGGATGCCACTTGGTCCATTAGGCGTGGCGATATTTTTCGTCATCAGTGGCTACCTCGTCACTCAAAGTTGGCAGCAAGATCCAAACTTACGGCGTTTTTTCATACGCCGGTGCTTGCGTATATTTCCGGGTTTAATAGTGTGCGTGTTGCTGTGCATTTTTGTGCTGGGTCCTTGGCTCACTAGCCTATCGTTAAAACAATATTTCGCGCATGAGGCAACTTGGTCATATCTGCGTAATATCGGGCTTTATATTGTTTACTATTTACCTGGTGTATTTGAACATGGTCGCGTACCAAATGCCGTCAATGGATCTTTATGGAGTCTGCCTCTAGAGTTTTTCTTGTATATCGCAGTGGCACTCCTAGGCATGATTTCAACAAAAAAATGGATGACGATTGCTACATTTTTGGCATCAGCCCTGCTCTACTTATTTTGGGCACAATCCGCGACAGAAATGCTGGTAGTGTATGGCACCGACCTACGTCAGCTATTTATTAATGGTACCTATTTTTGGGCGGGTGCCGTGTTTTATCAGCTTGATTTAAAGCGCTACTTTTCTATCACCAGTGTGGTATTGGCGGGTGTTGGCATGCTGTGTATTCAAACCAATTTCCCCCAATATCTGTTCCTTGCTGGCTGGGGTCTATTACCCTTGATCGTCTTGGCTTTTGGCTTATCGACGAATGAATTCTTAACGCGCATGACGGCAACGGGTGACTACTCCTACGGCGTCTACATATATGCATTCCCAGTACAACAAGCCATTGTTTTTCTCTACCCAAATTTAAGTTTTGGCATTTATGTAGGACTCTGTTCGGCAGTGACCTTGATGCTCGCTATCTTTTCTTGGCATTTGGTAGAAAAAACTGCCCTCGCATTTAAACCACGCAGTCCAGCCTTAGCAGGAGCAATCGTATGAAGGATGTCACCGTCGTCATTGTCAATTGGAATAGTGGCTCATTATTAGCCGATTGCTTGCAGCATCTCGCATTGCAAACCATCCGACCAAAGAAAGTTGTTGTCATCGACAATTTAAGTAACGATGATTCAATTGCCAACATTGCGAAATTTGAGAATGTCGACATCTTGCAGATGCAGAGCAATCTAGGTTTTGCAGCGGCAAACAATTATGTCCTCAAGCACTGCACAACTGAATTTATTGCGCTGTTAAATCCAGATGCGTTTCCCGCGCCCAACTGGTTAGAGAAATTACTCTCGGCAGCCGAGGCTTACCCCGCATCGGCTTCTTTTGGTTCGCGCCAAGTACGCCACGAAAACACACAGCTATTGGATGGCATTGGCGATAGTTATCACATGAGCGGTCTAGTGTGGCGCGAAGGATATGGCGCGCAAAACCTAGATCACTGTTTGAAGCCTTGCGAAATATTTTCGCCATGTGCCGCAGCTGCTTTATACCGTACTAAAGTCCTGCAAGAGCTAGGTGGTTTTGATGAAGATTTTTTCTGCTATGTCGAAGATATCGATCTCGGTTTTCGTCTCCGTTTATCGGGTCACAAGTCCTATTACGTGCCAGAAGCCAGTGTGCGCCACGTAGGCTCTGCAAGCACCGGCGGCAGTGGCAGCGATTTTTCTGTCTATCACGGTCATCGCAATTTAATCTATGCCTATATAAAAAATATGCCGGGGGCTTTGTTCTGGTTACTACTCCCGTTACACTTATTCTTGAATCTCGTGACTATTGCGGTTTTCGCCCGACGTGGTCAATGCAAATTAATTTTGCGTGCCAAGCGTGATGCGCTCTTTGGATTACGACAAGCGTGGCGTAAACGCCAGCAAGTGCAATCCACTCGGGTTGCGACTTTGGGTGAAATTTGGAGCGTCTTAGATAAACAGTTTTTGCCTAAGCGCCAGCCCCCGATTAGCGCCACACCAGCACGAGTTATACCTCGTCAATCACCACGATATTCGTCTAAAATGGAAAGCTAATTTTAGCAATTGCTCAGATTTTATAAAGTTCTGAGATGTAAAAGGAGTAGTACATGCCTGCACAAGAAAAAGTAAGTGGTCCAGCATCCTATTTCCCATCCATAGAGAAGAAATACGGATACCCCATTCAGCACTGCTAGATCTGGTGCAGCAACGAAAAACCATGAAGCATATGGAAATAGCAAATCGACTTAAGACGGAACATCAAATGGGACATGGGTATACCAACGCGATGGTGGCCTATGTGTTGGCACGTAATTGATACGCCACGTGGACTTTCTATGACTTCTTCGTTCACCATTGCACGTGACAGCGGCTGCGCAGACGTATTGCGCAATTAACTTGTAATGCTAGACCGCTAGGAAACATCTTCAAGCGATGTTCAGAGATAGCTTGAGATGCTTATCGCGGAATGCAATGAACGACAAAGCCAAGCTTATCTACGCTTCCTAACTAGCACTACTTGCTCAAAGAAGCTGCTACCACTAATCAATCTTGGTACCGAGGCAAGTTAGCGACTAAGGATTGACCAGACTACTTTTTCACTGCTTTAGACTTCCACTTCGCCACAATTTTACTCAGTGTTTTATCACTAACCATCTGCGCGAATCCTGCGTTGAGCTGATTGACCAATTCAGGTGGCGTCTTTTTCCCTATTGCCATGTACAGCGCGGTATCGCGAGGGAAATAGATCGTCTTCTCTATATTGCTTGCGGGGATATCACAGGCACTTAGAAAGTCCTCTATACCATCTGGATCAAAGGGAATCAAATCAACCCTACCCATTTTCAATTTAAGGCAATTCGATTTTTTGGATGGCGCGGTGTCGACTTTTATTCCTAATTTTTCGAATAGCGGCAAGGTCGCATCACTGGCAATATCGCCAATAATATACTTCTTCAAGTCTTCTACATTTTGAACTGTAATATCGGTTCGACTTGCTAATTTAAAGAGCCAGACTTCGCTAGTTGCGACCGGTCCTATCCAGTAATATTGAGACTCTCTCGCGGGAGTTTTAACGACACTAAATATCAGCGTGGATGCTTGATCACGTGCAGTTTGGAGTGCACGCGTCCAAGGCAACACTTCCACTTTAAGTTGATATCCAATTCGATCCGCTAAAGTTTTTGCGACTTCAAACACCATGCCATCCATCTCATGATTTTTTCGAAAGCTATAAGGGAATGCTTCATCGGTGGAGACAGCGCGTAAAACTGGTTTATCTGCGGCCAAAATGGGCTCGAAGGAGGATACAAAAAATAAAGCCAATACAAACAATCCACGTTGAATCGACTTGGCAGTAAACCATAGTGATAAGTGTGAAAAGAAAAAGTAAGCTGGCATAAAAGATCTTTTTTATAAGATTAAATACTGACAGGAAAGCCGCTCGTTGAAACCATTCAAATAACACAGATCATGCATTTTCTAAATTGATTATAGCGCGCTGCCACTCTAAACTGAATGAATCTTTGTGCCTAAACCGTAACGTTACACCGTTTTCACATAAGTGGTGTCAATTCATGATTTGCGTGCACAAATTGACGTCTTTATCTGGTCTTGATTTACACATCGAGGGGATTAACTGTAGCGTCTGACTTATTTGATTGAGGCGCGAAGTCATTGCATCAAGAGTGACCTCAACCAGATCAAACGATCTAGTTTGCATTCATATCTGCATTCATATTCGCCTTCTCCCACCTAAGGAAGAAGGCGATTTTTTTCTTATCGACGCAACTGCGTGATATCCCGTACCGCACCACGATCTGCCGAAGTCGCCAATGCCGCATAGGCTTGCAATGCCTGCGATACATAACGATCACGATTCTCCGGTTGCCATGCCAACGGCCCTTTTGCTTCCATCGCTGCACGACGTGTGGCTAATGTTTCATCGCTGATGTCCAGACGTATGCTGCGATTTGGAATGTCGATCAAGATTTGATCACCCTCTTCCACCAACCCAATAGCACCGCCTTCGGCTGCTTCAGGTGAAGCATGACCGATCACCAAACCAGAGGAGCCGCCAGAGAAACGACCATCTGTGAACAAGGCGCAAGCCTTACCCAAGCCCTTAGATTTGATATACGAGGTTGGGTACAACATCTCTTGCATACCAGGACCACCTTTCGGTCCTTCGTAGCGAATAATTACGACATCGCCTTCATGCACGGTGTCGCCCAAAATCGCAGCAACCGCGTCATCTTGGCTTTCAAAAACACGCGCTTTACCGCTGAAAGTCAAAATACTTTCATCCACACCTGCCGTCTTCACGATGCAACCTTTTTCTGCCAGATTGCCGTACAACACAGCGAGTCCTCCATCTTTGGAATAGGCATGTTCAAAATCGCGGATGCAACCGTCAGCGCGATCGATGTCGAGACTATCAAAGCGTTTGTCTTGTGAGAATGCGGTTTGGGTTGGTACACCGCCTGGTGCGGCCATAAACATTTTCCTGACTGCGGCATCATCACTGACGGTAATATCATTGCGTGCGATGGCTTCGGCAAAACTCGCTGCATGAATCGTTGGACGAGTGGTATCGAATAAATTTGCACGCGACAGTTCGCCTAAGATCGCCATGATGCCACCTGCGCGATGCACGTCTTCGATATGATATTTATCGGTCATCGGTGCAACCTTACATAAGCAAGGGACTTTGCGCGAAATCCGATCAATATCCGCCATTTTAAAATCCACGCCCGCTTCATGCGCAGCAGCTAATAAATGCAAAACGGTATTGGTAGAGCCGCCCATGGCGACATCCAGCGCCATGGCATTTTCAAAAGTCGCCTTATTCGCAATCGAGCGTGGCAAAACCGTGTAATCGTCCTGTTCGTAATGGCGCTTAGCCAGATCGACAATTAAGCGACCTGCGCGTAAAAACAATTCTTTACGATCCGCATGGGTGGCCAAGATCGTGCCATTACCCGGCAATGCCAAACCCAAGGCTTCCATTAAACAGTTCATCGAGTTAGCTGTGAACATACCAGAACAAGAACCGCAGGTCGGACATGCAGAACGTTCTATACGACCGATCTCTTCATCACTGACGCTGCTATCACCTGCTTTAATCATGGCATCGACCAAATCGATCTTCATGATCTTTTGTTCGCCAGTCTGTTTAGGATGCAAAGTTTCCATAACCTTGCCCGCTTCCATCGGACCACCGGAGACAAATACCACAGGGATATTTAAACGCATCGCTGCCATCAACATGCCGGGTGTGATTTTGTCGCAATTGGAAATACACACCATGGCATCAGCGCAATGCGCATTCACCATGTATTCGACTGAATCCGCGATCAACTCACGCGAAGGCAATGAGTACAACATACCGCCATGTCCCATCGCAATACCGTCGTCCACCGCAATGGTATTAAATTCTTTTGCCACACCACCAGCCGCTTCGATCTCACGTGCCACCATTTGACCTAAGTCTTTTAAATGCACATGACCTGGAACAAACTGCGTGAAGGAGTTAACCACCGCCACAATCGGTTTTTCAAAATCGCCATCCTTCATGCCAGTAGCACGCCATAAAGCGCGGGCGCCGGCCATATTGCGGCCATGAGTGGTGGTTCGGGAACGATATACGGGCATGGGATCACCTCAACAGATAGAATAGAAAAAGCAAAATGTAAGATTGACGCAAAGCATTTAATATGTCAAATATTTAAAATAATCACTATTAGGTCGAAATAAGTATCAATATTCAAATTTACATCAATGCATACTCACAACACACACAAGCCAAGTATAAAAATATAAGGCCAGTGATAAATCAAGTCGCGATCGTCTTCAAGTTCATCTTCATCTCTCTATTCTCTATTTAATGCGCCATAAACTCTCGTTCAGCACCATCGTCCTACTCACTATCCCTCCCATGCTGTGGGCAGCGAATGCCATCATCGGTCGTCTGATCTATCATGACATCCCGCCAGTGACCTTAAATTTTCTACGCTGGTTGTGCGCATTCTTTATCTTGCTGCCGTTTGCCTATCCTATATTCAAAACAGGCAGCAGTCTGTGGCGCGATGCTAAACAATATGCGGTGTTGGGTTTATTGGGCATTGGTGTCTACAACGCCCTGCAATATGCCGCTTTGCAAAGCTCGGGCCCTATCAACGTCACCTTGGTCGCGTCAGGCATGCCAGTATGGATGATGTTGGTCGGCTGGCTTTTCTTCGGCGCAAAAATACGCATGCTGCAAATCGCTGGCGCAGTACTCTCTATCGTTGGCGTACTCTTCGTGTTAAGCCGTGGCAAACTCGAGCATCTGCTCGCCTTACATTTAGTTGCAGGCGATCTGTTGATGATTGCCGCCACTATCGCCTGGTCGTTTTATAGTTGGCTACTCACTGATCAAAATAAGTACCAAGAACTCCGACCGCGCTGGACATTTTTTCTGCTGGCACAGATCAGCTTTGGTGTGATCTGGTCGGGACTGTTTGCCGCCGGAGAATGGGCACTCATCGATTACCACATACAGTTGAGCTGGCAATTATTGGCTGCAATTATCTTCGTTGCCATTGGCCCCGCCTTGATCGCCTTTCGCTGCTGGGGAGCTGGGGTACAAAAAGCTGGGCCCAATGTGGCCGGATTTTTCGTCAATCTAACGCCATTGTTCACGACTATTTTATCTGCTGCCATTTTGGGCGAGCTACCCGATTGGTATCATGGTGTCGCCTTCTTACTCATAATCGCAGGCATCGTTATTTCGTCTAAACAAAGAGTTTAATCACTACCACCTGCATTCACGATCAGGCTTGGTTAAAATAGGCGTGTTACTAGCATCAGCAAACAAGGAACACTATGAACATCCATTTAGAAAGCAAAGCCCAAGCCTTATTGGCACAGACATTATCTATGGGGGATCATCAACTGACCACGGACGTGTCCGTCGCAGAAGGCGGTGAAGATCTAGGCCCTAGCCCGCACGATTTATACGATGCAGCACTAGCCTCCTGTAAAGCCTTAACCGTAATGTGGTTCGCCCGCAAAAAGAATATTGCGGTCACGCACATAGATACACGAATAGAACGCGATGATAGTCAAGAACGCCAAGGTATTTACCGATTGAGCACTCACCTAATTATCCATGGCGACATCAGTGATGAAGAATTTCACCAACTCAGTGTCGTCGCAGAAAAATGCCCGGTACATAAACTAATGGCGAGCGTCACCACAGAAATCACCACGAAAGTCGAGCGTGCTAAATGAGTACAACAAATCCTTTTGATCCCGCCAAAGTACTCAAAGCCCATGGCAAAGATCTGGGCGGTGGCTTTGTCGTCAATCGTTTATTGCCCTCCGCAAAAAGACAGGCTGTTGGTCCGTTTATCTTCTTCGATCACTTCGGCCCGGTCACCGTCAATCCCGAAGACAATCACGATGTACGT
Source organism: uncultured Undibacterium sp. (assembly GCA_963512475.1). Taxonomy (GTDB): domain Bacteria; phylum Pseudomonadota; class Gammaproteobacteria; order Burkholderiales; family Burkholderiaceae_D; genus Undibacterium. The sequence continues at coordinate 1,530 of CAUPNA010000141.1, read as the reverse complement.
CCGCATCCCCACATAGGCTTAGCGACACTGACCTATTTATTCGAGGGCGTGATCATGCACAGAGACAATCTCGGCTACACCCAACGCATAGAACCAGGCGCAATTAACTTGATGATCGCCGGCAATGGCATCGTCCACTCAGAACGTAAACCAGAAGAACAAAAGAATGACATCTATGTCAACCACGGTTTGCAATTGTGGTTAGCTGTACCCGAAGACAAAGAAAAAATCCCCGCTTCGTTTAGTCATACACCTGCTTCCGCCATACCCGAAATCTCCAATGGCAATGCAACCATACGCGTACTAGTCGGAAGCGCATTCGGTGCTAGCTCACCCGTTCCAACCTTATCACCAACACTCTATCTCGACATTCAATTGCCACCGAATAGTCAATGGCAATTACCGATGTTAGCGGACGAGCAGGCGATCTATCCGATCGAAGGTGAAGTGGTCGTCGCGGACGAGAGGTTGGAATCACATACGATGTTAGTCATCGAACAGGAACAGACCATCAGCAGCGGTGACCGCCCTTCACGTTTGGTACTGGTCGGCGGTCAGGCTTTGGGGCATCGGTTTATGTGGTGGAATTTTGTTGCTAGTCGTAAGGAAGATATTGATGCTGCGGCCTTTGCTTGGGAGGCTGGTGATAGTGTTTTGGGAATGGGGCAAGTGTCTGGGGAAGTTGAGCGGATTCCTTTGCCTAAGCGCTAGAATGAAGTCGATGAACATTCCTCCTATCACAAACAGCCAATTTGATTCACACAAGTATGAAATAGGAAAATTCTAAACAACTTATTAAAGCTTGAGATCGAAGGAGCATGCCATGCCAATTATCGCAACCGTTCGCTGCAGCAACATGAAAACGTCACTGGAATTCTATACGCTTGTTCTTGACTTTGAGCGATTGGATGGCGACCTTCACGCAGATGATCCTTCATTCACCGTCCTATCCAGAGGCTCTGATCGAATGTTCCTGTCCAGTCACAGCGGAGACGGTGTATTCGGTCAGGCTGTTGTCGTGCTGACTGACGAAATCGACGCACTGTTTAAGCTCTATCTTGACCAGGGACTTTCTACACCAGGAAATCCTAATTCTCCTGTGCATGAGGGTCCAATTAATCAGACTTGGGGGACTCGTGAATTTTACGTGAACGACCCGGACGGCAATACTTTGCGGTTTGTGCAACAGTAGTCCTGTCCAGCGGGTGAAGCCCGCTCCGCCAGATTTTTCAAGATGCTTTGATGGTGATTTGAAGCGAGAAACAATACTTGGGACGATAAATTCTTGAAATAGATTTACAGCACAGGTTGCACGCGCCCCACATAACTAATTTCTCTGCAGTTTCTAGTTCTTTGCATGGAATATTTTTTCCCGTACTCATCGTTCACAGGTCGGGTGTGGCCCGACAGCCAATTACCTTTTTTGCTTCGCCAAAAAAGGTAATCCAAAAAAGGCGACCGTAGACTCGCCCTGCGGGTGCTTACGCTACGCTTCAGCATAATTTGTGCATCACAAAAAATGGGAAAGTG
>CAUPNA010000140.1:0-11801 GCA_963512475.1 uncultured Undibacterium sp. | reverse complement strand
GCGATGATCCATACTTTTTTCTTTGCAGATGGGTTACCGACAACAACTAAGTTTAAGTCACGACCATCGACCGTATTGCCTAAGTCTTCAACTCGCACTTGATCCGACTGTTCCACGCTGCCCAACAAGGCTAAATGACGTTCCCAACTATATGGCTCAAAGTAAGCGTAATACACACTGTCAGTATCAGGAGTGTGTTTAATGCTCATCACTTTGCCATCAAATTCGGTCTCGACGCGGAACCAGTTTTCGCGATCATAACTTGCTACCGCACGATAGTTTACCCAGCCATCTGGATACGTCGCTTCACCGGCATTCACGATATGAATGGTCGCGTCTTGATCACGCGCGCCTTGCAAACGGAAATAAAACCATTGCGAAAAATCGGCATTCGAGTCAGAACGCAATTTCAACTGAATATTTTCCACATCTACTGTGCTTACCACTTCAATGGCACCAGCATCAAAATTTTGACTGATCTTTATCGACATAGAAATCTCTTTAAGTAATTGTGGATAAGTTGGTATAGATAAGCTCGCTCGTAGCAAGCATCAAATCATTCGCGCGAGGATTAGCTGCGCTAAGCCTCTATTGTGACTGCTTTTAAACGAGTCTGACAATCACTAAAACAAAATTGAATATAGATATTTAGCGACAAGGTTTAGTGCTAGTGGCTAGTCGCATTTTTTGATGGATAAAAAACAGCAAATACCCTATAATCCCCCGCTCAGAGTCGGGGCGTAGCGCAGCCTGGTAGCGTACGTGCATGGGGTGCACGGGGTCGCAAGTTCGAATCTTGCCGTCCCGACCAGTAACGATATGGCTTAGCAAATATGCTAAGCCATTTTTGTTTTCTGGAACTCGAATAAGGCGCTAATTTGCTATAAGGACCGGGCAAAATTATTGATTGCAGCGACGTCCGCTGCCATAGAAATGAACGGTATTTCTTCGCGTATCATTAACTCTTTCAAAGCGACGTCAATCTGGCGCGCCTCCTCTTCATTTTGCAGTCGCCCGGTCTGTACATATTTTTTATCACTGCGTTCTACCAATAAATTTATATTATCGTGACGATGATACCAATCTAAAATTTGGGATTTTGTTTTGTCGACATCGCAGATATTTTCTCTATAGGCTTCGTTGTAATACAGTATCTGCATCAAAGCACATTCTGTTACCAGGTATTGCACCTGACCATCCAGTAAGTCGAGCATTTCAAATTGTCTCTGCGCTATTTGATACTGATTCCTTAGTGCATTGAAATTTTTTTGCCAAACCAGGGACTTAGCATAATCAGGAATTTGCTCAACCGATTTATGTCGCAAATTTAAGTTAAGAATAATTGCAGACGAGAATAAGGACTTATCGCATCCGGGACCACCAATAATATTAATGATCTTGGTTGGATAAAGACGCATTTTATTTTCGTGACTATGGTGCGAGCTACCTGTAAATTGAACTGTCATGATGACCTCAATAGAACTTAAAATTTCATTAAGGAGTTCATGTTAGCACGAGCATTTGTCGGACGACAGATGCTCAATTGGAATAGTTAATTTTAACTAGCAGTGTGGAATTTTTGCATCACCTTGTTGCAACATAAGCTATAGCGCAAAAAAGAGAAATTCTATTTTCAAGATGGGATCAATTTTGAATTGGCTAAAACTACGACGATTTACCTTGCCTCTAACCTCAGCCGAAACCGGACAAAAAAATAGGATTAAATCACAAGTGACTTAATCCTATGGGCAATCATATCGAATCGAATTAATCGACGCGAATAACTTGATCGCCAATGCGGAACTTTTCCCGACGGTCACCCATCAATGCACGCAAATCTTTAATACTTAAATCACTAATTTCGTGCATACGAATCAACAAAGACGCACCAACCGGTAAATGGTGGTGACGAATTTTACTGATTACTGGTGGTGCAACTTCCAACGCACGAGACAATGATGCATCGTTTTTCAAGTGCAATTGTTTAATCAAAGTATCCAATAAATTATTTGGATTGTAATCAAAGTCTTCTGACTTTAGGTCTAATAAATTTGCCATTCTTTTACTCACTCTTCACAAAATACAGCCAAATACATCTCTACGAACCATTACCGGAATAGTATGGCCGCTATTTTTAATTTCAACCCAACCCTTACAAAATAATAAGAACCGGGTCAAGGCATCTCAGAACAGAAATTGTGTCAAACAGCAAGCTCATCAATTTCGTATAAAGATGTCTACCCTACGCACACCTTTAACTATCACATGATGATCAATAGAACACAAAAATACGTCTTCGCATGACTTTTTTCCACGTTTTTTGATCTACGCCAAATAATCGCGTCACAAAGTGTTGGCGGAAAGACAGGGATTTGAACCCTGGATACGTCATAAACGTATGCCGGATTTCGAGTCCGGTGCATTCGACCACTCTGCCATCTTTCCCTAATACCAAGTGCAGCCAAGCGACGGATTGTAGCAAAGTTCAAAACGGTTTGGTAGCCTGATTTTTTAGCAATCAGTCAAGTTCAAAGTCCTAGTTTGCTTACGGTTTCGAATTTATTTCTTAAATAGATAGGGCAGCAAACTTTATTTCCCTAAGAAAACAATATTTCATGTAAAAAATTAGAACAAAATTGCACTCACTGAAGAAACCCTCGTAAATTGTTAAATAGTGTGAAAAGTCATACAAATACGAAAATTACCGGCAAGAAAGAATATTTAGACAATATATTAGTAAATAATTTTCCAAATTGACATCGACATGTCACATTCCCTCGCTACCCTCTCGCCATAAACAATGTCATCACCAACGTTGCAAAACGTCTACAGTAAAAAGCGGGATAGGGAAATGGAAATCGAACTCATTCAATCCAGGGAGTCCTTCGTGCCTCATTCCGAAGATCCCCAATTCCCCATGCACAATGGGCAAAAAAAGCCAGATAGTCTGGAACAATTAAATCGTATTATTCAGGGACGTCTGTTAAATGCCCGGTTTCAGCCGATTATTCAAATGACCGATGGCAGCATCTTGGGTTACGAGGGCTTAATACGTGGGCCGTCAGATAGTCCACTACATTCACCGATTAATTTATTTCAAGCCGCCTCTGAAAACAATTTAACGGTCACTATCGAGCATTTATGCCGACGCGTGGTTTTGGAACAGTTCAAAGCACTCAATTTACCTGGAAAGTTATTCTTAAATGTCAGCCCTGAATGTCTTTTGCAACGCGATGCAAAGCACGGCGAAACTTTGGACTATATTCATGAGTTAGGGATTAATCCAGAACGGGTCATTATTGAGTTAACTGAGTATCAGCCAACTCATGACTATGTCTTGCTGCAAGAAGCCGTATTGCATTATAGAAAAATGGGATTTGAAATTGCGATTGATGACCTAGGCGAAGGCTTCTCCAGTCTGCGACTTTGGTCGGAATTGAAACCTGAATTCGTCAAAATCGATATGCACTTTATTCATGGAATCGACCATGACGAAGTCAAACGACAATTTGTACTATCAATCCAAAATATCGCCGAAAAATCTGGAACACGTGTCGTCGCAGAAGGAATCGAAACCCAGGCTGAGCTAGTCACGCTACGCGATCTCGGAGTCGCCTGCGGTCAGGGTTACCACATCGCTAAGCCCCATGCAAATCCCGCAAAAATGATCTCCGCCGAAGTTACCAAGATTCTGTCATCCAGGCAAAGTCCTTCGGCCATCTTTAGAGCAAGATCATCAACATCCTTGGTTCCGATTAAGCACTTACTAAAATCGTCTATAACTATCGATTCAAAAGTCTTGAATAACCAAGTCGAAAATCTGTTTTTGGCAGATCCTAAGCTCAAAATCATTCCAGTCGTAGATGAGCATCAACCCATAGGTATCATCAATCGCCATAACATGATTGACCGTTTTTCCCGTCCTTATCAACGTGAACTCTATGGCAAGAAGTCTTGCGCCGTTTTTATGGATATAAATCCACTTGTGGTCGAGCATGATACGAGCTTACAGCAGGTCAGTCATTTAGTAGTCGAAGCTGATCCGGACACCTTGATCAACGGTATTATCATTACCGAAAATGGTCGCTACTTAGGATTAGCGACAGGTCCCGATCTCATGCGTGAGATTACAAAAATGCAAATCGATGCAGCACGTTATGCCAATCCTCTTACACAACTTCCCGGCAATGTACCGATAAATCAGCACATCGATCAACTGATACAGAGCCAAAAGTTATTTTTAGCATGTTATTGCGATCTCGATCACTTTAAACCTTTTAATGATGTGTATGGCTATCAACGTGGCGATGAAGTAATACAAATGACGAGTAAAGTGCTCAGTACCTACTGTGACCCACAACTAGATTTTATCGGCCACATTGGTGGTGATGATTTTATTATTTTATTTCAAAGCGATGATTGGGAAAATCGTTGCAACAAAATATTGCAAGACTTTGCCGTCGCGGTACGCGAGTTTTATAGCAACGAAGATAGGGATCGTGGTGGCTATATCAGTGAAGACAGGCAAGGAAAAAAAGTCTTCTATCCATTAATTAGCCTGTCCTTGGGCGTGATTCGTTCTGAGGCGCAGCAACATTACTCACATCATCAGATTTCAGTCGCTGCAGCGGATGCAAAAAAACAGGCGAAACGCATACACGGCAATAGCTTGTTCATTGACCGTCGTCAAGCGGAGCAAAGTCAGACATAAAAAAACGGCACCCATCAGGATACCGTTAAAGAATATTGCTAGTAAGCTAAGCTGCCATCGCCTGATTAAAATTAAGTAACTAACAGCTTCTCGACGCCGCCCATATAAGGACGTAAGGCTTCCGGAATAAGGACACTACCATCTTCCTGCTGATAATTTTCAAGCACTGCGACTAAAGTGCGCCCAACCGCCAAAGCAGAACCATTTAAAGTATGCACGAACTCGGTCTTGCCTTGCGCATTACGGAAGCGCGCTTGCATACGGCGCGCTTGGAAAGCACCCATATTAGAAATAGACGAAATCTCACGGTAGGTATTTTGCGCCGGCAACCATACTTCCAAATCATAAGTCTTGGTTGCGCCAAAACCCATATCGCCTGTACATAAGCTCATGACACGATAAGGCAAACCAAGTTTTTGCAAAATCATTTCAGCATGACCAACCATGCCTTCCAGAGCCTCGAACGATTTCTCTGGATGCGATATCTGTACCAGTTCCACTTTGTCAAATTGATGCTGACGTATCATGCCGCGTGTGTCACGACCATAACTACCTGCTTCGGAACGGAAACAAGGCGTGTGTGCGGTCATTTTTATTGGCAAACTTTCGGCTGCTAGAATTTCATCGCGTACCGTATTTGTCAAAGTCACTTCAGCGGTCGGAATCAAATACAGAGATTCACCTTCGCCATCTTGTCCGCCTTTTTTTACGGCGAATAAATCTTCTTCAAATTTTGGCAACTGGCCTGTACCACGCATAGAGTCGGCATTCACCATGTAAGGCGTGTAGTGCTCCGTGTAGCCATTTTCCATGGTCTGGATATCGAGCATGAATTGCGCCAATGCACGATGCAAACGCGCCATGCCACCCTTTAATACGGCAAAGCGTGAGCCAGTCAGTTTGACAGCAACATCAAATTCCAAACCTAAACGAGCACCCACATCGACATGGTCTTTGACTTCAAACGTAAAAGTCGCTGGCGTACCAAAAGTACGTACAACCACGTTGCCCGTCTCATCAACACCGACAGGTACTGATTCATCAGGCAGGTTAGGGATCGTTAGCAAGAAATTATTCAATGCGACCTGTACTTCACCCAGACGTACTTCTGATGCTTTCAGTTCATCGGCAATCGCTCCGACTTCAGCCATCACCGACGAAGCATCTTCGCCTTTGCCTTTGAGCATACCGACTTGCTTGGACAAAGAGTTACGCTTGCCTTGCAACTCTTCGGTACGCATTTGTATCTGTCTACGTTCAGCTTCTAAGCTATTAAACGTGGCAACATCGAGAATGAATTTACGTGATGCCAGACGTGCGGCAACAGCGTCGATGTCTTTACGGAGCAGTTGAATATCAATCATGATCTTATGGAGAATGAGGTAAATTGTGCCCTGCGCTTCTGAAGTCGATAGTCAATCTTCGACACAACATCACAGGTAAACGAAAAAACGTATTGTAACAAGGGACATGCATTTCCTCTATGCTTTAGTTAAAAAAGCACAGCAAACCAATAAAAAACGAGATCAACGAGATCGGCAATCAGGCACAAATCATAGCCTTTTCCTATTTTCTTTCGATGCTTTTTTGTGCACTTATCCTTTTCTTAAGGCTAGAAACTGTTTTCGATAACGCAAATGATCCACGATACAAAACTTCACAAACAAATTATCGGAATAAGTGCGGTAATGCTTGTCAAGAACAGGTAAGCCGTGGATAATCCCGACCTCGCATAAAAATACGCAAAAATTCAATTAAATCATCGTGCCCGCTTCGCGGGTTTTTTATTTAATTGAGCTGTTGAAGTTAGTCGCATTAAAGAATTTCTGAGTTTTAATGATAATTCTAAGGTGTTCCTAGCAATGGCATTTGCTTTGCTCCATATTTTGCTTTTGTTGTTGCCATCCAAATTTGATTGGCATTTTGTTGTCGCACTTGATTTGTTACATGAAAAACAGCTTAACACCATCCAATTCGCAATCTACTTCTGCAACTGTGTCAGCAAGTAACAAGACACTCAAATTAGGCAAACCTCTTACACTCGCCAAAACTAAAGGTAACGCGCCACAAGCCGAAACCCGCACGTTTGCAACGCCTGTGCTTGCAGAGTCACTAGAGTTAGATACTGGCGACATGGTTAAGACCCAAGTCCAATCTGTCACCGTTGTTACAAAGCGCCGTTCGCGTCTGGCGTTAGTAAGCACACAGACCGCACCTGAAGACATCATAACGACAGAGGTCGATAACGAAGAAGCAGAAAACATGATGGCTTCGCAAAAGCAGTTGGATGATCCAATTGCGCCGAGCGTGCAGATAGAGCCCTTGTCTACACCTGCAACAGCAATTAAAACAAACGTTGAAGCAGCAGATACTGAACCAACTTCTGACATTGAAATTGAAATGATTGAAACAGCTGCAACGCCCTTAGCCGCGGAAGAAGATTATTCTCATCTTATGGCGACTCGTCCTGCCGGACCAGCGCCAGTGGTCAAAGTAAAGAAAAAGAAAATCATGGCGACTGTGGCCTCCTCGGGTTCTAACTCAGTTACCAGCTCAGGTATTAGCGCAGTTACGAGCTTAGATGCTAGTTCAGAAGTTAGCGACTCAGAAGTGCCGGCAGTTGCAGTTACTGTTTTTGCCAACACTTCCGCAACCACAATACCTTCAAGAATACCAGTAGAAAAACCTGCACCCAAAGCACGAGTAGCAAAAACGCCTATCAGCGCAGTAGAAACGACGAGTGGCAGCGCAGCCGCCAGTGTCGACACTTCAGCTTATGCGTTCCCAACGGTGAAAGAAGCGGCACGCCGCGGCCGCAAGCCTTCTTCACCGCAAGCTTACAATGAGGAAATTCACGCCTTCAATGCGCTTGAATCGTCCGAGTTGAAACGAGCTGCGCGTGTGAAAGCAGGCAAGGTAAGCGTAGCGTCAGCAAGCAAAGAACAATTAGAAGAATATCGCCAACGTCTGACTAAGTTAATTCAGTTAGGTAAAGACCGCAGCTATTTGACGCATGCTGAGATCAACGATCACTTGCCAGAAAATGTCGATGATCCAGAAATGATTCAAGGCATCATTAGTACCTTGAATGACGTCGGTATTGCTGTGTACGAGCAAGCACCTGATGCAACGATGTTACTGTTATCCGATAACGTGGCTACCTCTGTCAGTGACGACGACGCCGAAGCAACCGCTGCGGTTGCTTTGTCTACGGTTGACTCCGACTTTGGTCGCACCACCGATCCGGTTCGTATGTATATGCGCGAAATGGGCGGTGCGGAATTATTGACTCGCAATGGCGAAATCGAAATTGCAAAACGCATTGAGACTGGCTTAAAAGATATGCTGCAAGCGATCTCTGCCTGCCCTTCTGTCATTAAAGAAGTCTTAAACACAGCAGAAAAAGTACGCAATGACGACATCATTATTGATGACATCATCGATGGTTTTCATGTGCCAGAAAGTCTAGATATCGCCCCTGCTATCATTGCTTCCGCCGACGACGATATCGATGAAGAAGAAGATGATGAAGAAGGTGGTGCAGCAGAAACTAGCAATACCTTAAGTGCTGAGCAACTGGCACAAATGAAGGCGACCGCGTTAGAAAAATTTGCAGCGATCAAGACCAGCTTCGACGATATGTTTGCGCAGATAGAACAAAATGCTTACAAATCGCCCACTTATGATGCGGCGCAAGAAAACGTCGCAAAAGAAATGGAAAGCATACGTTTCAGCGTTAAGACCACTGAAAAATGGTGTGATATTTTGCGCAAACAGATGACGGAGTTACGTCAAACTGAAAAACGCATGTTGGAACTATTAGTTGATCGCTGCGGTATGCCGCGTGCTTATTTCATCGCAAATTTCATGAACAATGCCACTAACCGCGACTGGTTAGAGCAAGAAATGGAAGCACGCGAAGCCTATGGTGCAATTCTTAAACGCAATATACATGCAGCGCGAGAGCTACAAGGTCGTCTGATCATACTAGAACAAGAATCCAAAATTCCATTGACAGAATTGCGTGCGATTCACAAAAAAATGATCTCAGCCGAGAAACGCACACGTGATGCTAAGGCGGCGATGACTGAGGCCAACTTACGTCTGGTGATTTCTATCGCGAAAAAATACATCAACCGTGGCATGCAATTTTTGGACTTAATCCAAGAGGGCAATATCGGCTTGCTCAAAGCAGTTGATAAGTTTGAATATCGTCGTGGCTATAAATTTTCTACCTATGCGACCTGGTGGATACGCCAAGCGATTTCTCGTGCTATCGCCGATCAGGCACGCACTATCCGCGTGCCCGTGCACATGATAGAAACGATTAACAAGTTAAATCGTATCAAGCGACAATGCTTGCAGCAAAATGGGACAGAACCCGATCCCGCTTTGATCGCTGAAAAAATGGATTTACCAGAAATAAAAGTCCGTGAAATTCTGAAAATTGCTAAAGAACCTGTTTCACTGGATGTACCAATCGGTGATGATGGTGATTCTCAATTGGGCGACTTCATCGAAGACAATATCACTTTGTCTCCAATGGCTGCGGCAATGCAAGCCTCAGTACAAGGTAAGCTGAAAGAAATTTTGGACGCCTTGAGCCCGCGTGAAGCAAAAGTATTGCGTATGCGTTTTGGCTTGGAAATGGCGAGCGACCATACCTTGGAAGAAGTTGGCAATCAATTTGACGTCACCCGTGAGCGAATTCGTCAGATCGAAGCAAAAGCGATGAAAAAATTGCGCCACCCTTCTCGCTTGGAGCAATTGAAGAGTTTGCTAGAAAATAGCTAAGCAGATTAAAAATCTACTTGAGCTTATGAAGCTTAAGTAAAAAAATGCCAGTATCAATTCAAGCAGAGTACTACTCTCGCTTATTTTGATACTGGCATTTTTGCTGCAAAACTTCAAAAACTAAACTAGCAAATTCAGTAAGTCGAAATCATGGACTTAAAGTAATCAACTAAGTCAAAAAATCGAGTGCAAATCGTACTTGCTGTACACGTGATTCGACACTTCCTTCGACCAGTATAAACGGAATCTCGCGCTCATCCAAAATGCTAATTAACTCTTCATGCACTTGTTGACGCACTTGCGGTGATTCACGCTGTAAACCGTCGGGTGTCCATGGGAAATCGGGTGCTGTCACGACCGTAAATTGATAGTTGTGAACCAAATCCATCGCCATCAGCTCCGGATTGAGCTCATCAAAATAAAGATGACTATATAAGGCTGTCATCATTGGCGTAGTATCACAAAATAGCCAAGTACTCGCTTGATTGGCGGCCGCATTCTCCCGCTCCATCTGTGTTTTCGCAATCAACAATTGATCATCAGAACAAGGCACCCGTTCATTTTTCCCGACAAACTCACGCAAGTATTCTGGTACCCACAAGGTCTTAAAATGTGTCGCTAAGGCTTGTGCCAGTAGGGACTTGCCGGAGGATTCTGCACCCAAAATTGCAATGCGATTTACAGGTGGAATCTGCACTTCTATTTCCTTACTTTTTTTCATGTCTTGCATGTTGCTCTCCAAACACGCGCACCATGTATTGCCATGACCACGAATACTGCATATAAAATAGCTGTCAACATCAAATCTTTATAGAGATACAAAGCCACATACAAAACGTCGACAATGATCCAAACCGTCCAGTTTTCAATTTTTTTACGTGAGAGCAAGGCTTGCCCCAACAAGCTACCTGCAGTCAATAAGCCATCTGCTGCTGGCACATCGGTATCCGTGCAAAACCTCAAAAATAAATAGAGAATCGCAAACATCGATATGCACATCAAAGCGGCCCATCTGCGTTCGACAGAATTCATACGAGTCACAGCAAGTTCGCCACCATCGCTCGCGCCACGCAACCATTGTGACCACCCCCAGGCAGAGACCAATACGAATACGAATTGCAGCCCCATATCGCCGTACAAGCGCACCCCAAAAAACACCATGGCATACAATGCAGACGACAAGATCGAGAATAACCAAGCCCAATGTATCTGCCGGATATTCAAAGCGACTGTAATTAAAGACAATATAAAGGAAACGAGTTCCAGCGGTGTCGTGGAAAAACCAAGCACCAACGGCAGATTTTGATTCATTCAGGATTTTCTAATTTTTTCTAACTTCTCTAGGGAAGTGCTGTAGCTACTTCAATCAATAGCAAGGGCGCAGCATAACAAATTTATGGCAGCTACTGCAAATTACCCTAGCCATAAAACTAGGAAGTACCAACATAGAAGTAGAAAAAAAATGGCGCCAGATTGCGCCACTTTTACATCGCTTATTTGCGTGCCGATAGAAACCTATTGTGCCGCCTTGCCCTTCACACCAGCACAATAATCTTTGACCTCAGTTGCACTGGTAAACCAATAGTAGTCAGCCTTACCAGCGGCGCTGATATAGCTCTGCACATCATGCTGACCCGTTTTCACCTCTATTAATTGCAAAACCATCACATCGGCGTCTTTTTTCTTTTGTTTTAAATGCCAAGGCACAGCGGTTTCTGCACGCACATGCTCACCGCCAGCAATCAACATCGCGCTAGCCGTCTGTACCACAGCTGAAGCCATGCTGGCATCTTTAGCCAACTGTATATGCAACATAGGTGTCAAAGTTTCACGGCTTTGCATACCGCAATGTGAAGTAAAAATTTGATCTAGTAAATAAGTTTTGATTTCAGGCGTAGCTTGGGAAACCGTTTCAAAGCGCGAATTGCCTTGCATTGCTTTTTCACCTTCTTTGTAAACGCTGCCAATAAATGCTCTGCTGATATTGCCAGACTTCAGTGCATCCTTATTCAAAGCAGCTTGGAAGGAAGGTCCATAACTTGCCCAATTCCAACCCTTGGCAGGCCAACTTAGGCCCGCATGCATTTGCTCGAGGCTATCACTATTTTTCAATTTCCCCAAAGCCGCATCTTGACTATCATCCAGCATTTCGAATACGACTTTGCTGGCGTTTTGCTGACTTCCTTGCTGCAATCTGGCTTGGATCAGCATGAGTTCGAGGCGGTGATGTTCAGGATTATCATGTTTTTCACCGACAAACACATAGGCATGGGACTGTAATTTTTCCAGGAATTTT
>CAUPNA010000139.1:0-12267 GCA_963512475.1 uncultured Undibacterium sp. | reverse complement strand
TGGCCAAGACGCCGATGGTCAGGCAACATCATTATTGCAAGCAAAAAGTTATTTGCATCAGGCGCATGGCGCATTGCAAATTGTCGAGATTGAAGGCGTAGCAATCGTTACCGAAACGGTTGAAGAGTTAATTGAAAAAATACAGGCAGGTAAGTTGGCTCATTCGCAAGATGTTGCGGATAAAATAACGGAAGCGTTCTATGCTGTATTGCGTTATCTAGAAGATCTATTAGCGGGAAATCAACAGCAACCAGTAAGACTTTATCCTGAATATCGCGCTTTATTGGAGTTGAAGGGGGCAGAGCGGATCCATCCTGCGGATTTGTTTTTCCCATCTCTGTCAGTTCAAGAGAAAATCCCTGAATTAACGCTATCGACACGACCTTTCGCGATCAATTACGGCGCGATTCGCTTGCGTTTTGAAAAATTATTGTTGACTTTGTTGACCAGTAAGAACGCGGAAGCCAAGCAAGACTCATCAACACAGATGAGTGTATTGATTCACGAAATTGAACAAGCACAAACAACATCTCAAACCAAAGCATTTTGGTTGGTTATGCGTGCATTCGCTGAATCTACTGCACAAGTGGAAGCGAAAGACGAGCGACATATTAAGCAAATTTGGGGACGCATTAATTTGCAGATCCGACGCTTGGTTGAGGGGAATACCAGTGTTCCTGAGCGGTTGCTGCGTGATGCTTTGTTTTTTATTGCACAAGTTAAAGAACCTTCTGCGTTTGTATCGCAAATTCGAAAAGCCTATCAGTTAAATGATCATGTGCCAGTTGATTATGATCAAAAGCGCTATGGTTTGATTGCACCTCACGTATTGGCATCTGCTAAAGAGTTGCTTGGTAATATTAAGAATTTGTGGGGCCGAATTTCTAACGGTGACGCTGGTTTATCCGATAAATTTTTCCATAAAATGAAAGATTTGGCGGATTTAGGTCCTGGCTTGCATTCGCCTCCGCTAGCAAAATTGTTGCGTGAATTAAACGGTATTGCCAGTCATGCTGTTCGCGCTCAAGATCAGGAGCGTATGGGTTTGGAGCTGGCCACCTGTCTGCTATTTTTAGAAAACGCATTTGAACAAATTACTCATTTGCCTGCCAACTTTGCGGTACGTGCGGATGAGATTTCAGCCCGTTTATTGTCCGTGGTTGGTGGTGAGTCACCGGGAAATCAAGCTAGTTGGATAGGTGAGATTTCGCGAGAGGCGCAACAACGTCAAACGATGGCTGCTTTGGTCGGCGAAATGCAAGGTAGTTTGAAATATGCGGAAAAAGCGCTTGATGAGCATTTCCGTGATATTTCTAACCTGGCTATTTTAAGTCCTGTTGATGGGACTTTGGCGCAAATCGGCGGTGCGTTAGCAATTCTTGATCAAGATGAGGCTTTGGCGGCAGTTAATCATACCCGTCATTTGGTTAAGCAATGCATGAGTGGCGATGAATTAGCGGGCGTTGATCTTCCAACACTGCATCAAAAAGTCGCACAAAATATTGGTGCACTATCCTTCTTTATAGAAACTCTGCAAAGCCAGCCCGAGTTTGCAAAGAAGCGCTTTGTATTTGACGAGCAGGAAGGTGTTTTTCACTCAAAACTCTTGGAAAAAGCACCTGAAAAGGAATTATTGCCGTCAATTCCTTTGGAAACAAATCTGGCTGTCGCGCCTGTCGCTACAGCAGAGCAAGATTTGCTTGAGCAGCAAAAAGAATCAGAGCGGCTCTTAGCATCTCTAGTTGACACGCCACAAGATTCTGAGTTGCAGGCGCAATTAAAGGATTCTCTCGATCACGAACGGTCTTTTGCCGCGTTGCTAGATGACACTGAAGCAAGTGCCCGTGCTAAGACTGCAATAGATTTACTCGCACATACGGATTTCGAGCATCCGGATGCTGCATTGAATGAAATGGTTGCCGCAACCTCGCAAACTGATGCAGCACCTGAAATCCAATTAACGCACGAATTGCCAGAGACTGAAGCAGAGATCGATGCGGAATTGTTGGAAATTTTCTTGATGGAAGCAGATGAAGTTTTAGAGGCTGTTCGTGAAAATATCCCGCTGTCTCGTCATGACACTGCTAATCAAGAATATTTAATTCGCCTGCGTCGTTCCTTTCATACCTTAAAAGGTAGTGGACGGATGGTCGGTTTGAATGTGTTCGGTGAAGGTTCTTGGAGTATTGAGCAGGTAATGAACCTTTGGCTATCCGATTCCCGTGCAGGTACGGAGCCCTTATACGCATTGTTAGAATACGCTGCCGCTGAAATGTTTGATTGGGTGGAAGAGCTTAAAAATTTAGGGAATTCAGCTCGAAATTCGGATGCAATCATAGCAGCTGCTTCGCGCGTTAAAGACGGATTGCCATTTAGTGTCGAGCCGCAAGAAGCTGCGCAACTCAGTGTGCCAGAATCTGCGGCCATGGATCTGCAAGATCTCACCCCAGAGTCGGCGTCTGTTGAGATCGAGCCAAGTTTGCGTGAAGTGGATTCGGACGAAGTGCTCGCGCCAGTATTGGATGCTGCATTGGAAACCTCTGATATCACTGGTTTGAGTTTGTCAGATGATTTTGCGTTGGAACTGAATGAGGAAATAGTTCTTGATACAGAGCACGAAGCATTAAATGATGCAGTGATTGATGCCGTGAATGATGCCGTGATTGAGGCTGCGGCTGAAGATACTTCTGAACTTGCGCCAAATATCTCTTCAGTGACGCCGGTTGATACCTCAAATGATACTGCGGATGAGCCTCAAGTTGAGGCAGCAATTTTCGATGATATTACTTTTGATGAGGAAATCACGGGTAGTAATGCTGAATCTGTCATAGAACATGATAATTTGACCGCATCAAATGTCGAAGAAAACCTAGTTGCAGAGGACTTTGTAGAACCTGAGTTGCCGATGATATCGGATGTCTTGAGTGACTTGATGGTTGAGGCCAGTGAGTTGACTGCAGCGCCTGTGGATCGTGGTACAGATGAAATAGCAGAAGGTGACACATCATTACTTGGTATTGCAGATGAACAGGCGTCAGCAACTGAGTTATCAACCGAGCTATCAACTGAGTTGTCAACCGCGCAGATTATAAATTTCCCTGATTTCTCCATGCCGTCTTCGAAAGAAAACGACAACACCAAACGTATTGGCGAAATTGAAATTAGCCTGCCTTTGCATACTATCTATATGGCGGAGACGGATGAAATCGTTCGTTTCTTAGCGCAAGATTTTTCTGAGTGGCGTCATGAACCTGCACGTCCGGTTTCGCGCCACGCGGTGCATGCCGCACATTCCTTAGCCGGTAGTTCTGCCACGGTTGGACTATTTGCGGTGCAAGAAATAGCACATAACTTAGAGATTGTATTGCAGCGTTTGGAGCGACATCCGGTTAATTTAGAGGCGTCTGAATTCGATAATTTGGATCATACCGTTGAATGTGTGAAGGCCATGTTGCAAAAGTTTGCTTTGTCGGAAATGGCAGACCGGGCTCCTTTGGAAAATCAAAAACTTAGTCAGTTACTTGAGTCCGTAATTGCCCGCTCGAATGTGGGTGACGATGAAGAGTTTATTACTTCAACGAACGAACGTTTAGATGCGGTGATGTTGGATGGGGTAGCTGCAGCAGCGGATATTCCAGGTGACGTTGAAGAAGCGATTATCGCTACTTCAGTTGAGAATGAGTTGCAAGAAGATGCTACATATGAGGCTGATGCGGACTTAGATCTTGGTTCAACCGAGGTTGGCACTGAGGCTTCTTTGCAGGATGCCATTGATGTAAGTTTGGTCGAATCGCAAATGCCTGAGCTTCAAGATGCTTTAATTGAGCCAACTTACGTTGGCACCAACGAGCTATTGTCGGAGCCAATCAATGCACTTGATACTGCTGCAGTAATTGAGTCAGCCCCAGAATCAATTGAGTCGGCAGTGCCGATACCAGAGGTTATTGAGACTGTCGAGCTGACTGTTGCTGACGAGCCCGAGATTCAATTCTCTGAAACGGTAAGCAATGTTGACGCTGGTAGTAGCATTGCGTTATCTGGATTCGAGGCGACCGCTCCTGCGCCTTCTCCAGTGCCAGCATTAGATACAACATTAGATACAACATTAGAGACGGCTTTAGAGACAACAAGTCAGGCAAGCCTTGATCGCACCTCAACTGACATAGAATTAAAAGTCCGCGATGAAATCGATCACGACTTGCTTCCGGTGTTTCTGGAAGAGGGTAATGATCTATTACCGATGATTGGTCAATTGCTGCAGTCTTGGCAGCAAAGTCCAGAGGATGACGCTATTCCGCAGTCAATTTTGCGTTTAATGCACACCGTAAAAGGCAGTGCACGTATGGCAGGTGCAATGCAGTTGGGTCAGCATACGCACGACATGGAAACTCGCATCGAAAACTTGATGCATACTGGTAGTACGATCCGTCAACCGTTATTGGAAGATCTGATTGCACGTCAAGATTATGCGATGCATCTGTTTGAACGTTTGCAAAATCCAGATTTGGCAGCGTTGTCTTTAGAAGTTGCTCCTGTCGCCGAGTTAACCGTTGCGCAGGAAATCAATCAATTCCAAGATGCTTTGCAGTCAGGTTTTGTGTCGGAAATCGACGCTACAACTGACGAAGAAACAGCCGCAGTTGTGCCAGACGCCAGTGAATCAAACGAACCAGCGGCAGAAGTGCCGATGGTTTCAGATAAGCCTTTCGAGGCATCCAACATCGCTGTCGCTAAACCAGTCAAAATTTCAAATGCGCCACGTCAGTTGGCACCGCAATCGGCGATGTCCGCAGCCTCTGCACCTGTGCCTTTGGTGCGGGTACGTGCGGATATTTTAGATCGCTTAGTGAATCAGGCTGGTGAAGTTTCGATTGCCCGTTCTAAATTGGAAAATGAAGTTGATACGCTGAAGGCTTCATTATCAGAGTTGACAGAAAACGTGAGCCGTTTGCGTGACCAGTTACGTGAAGTAGAGATCCAGGCGGAAACCCAAATTACCTCGCGTATGGCATTTTCGGGTGATCGTGAATTTGATCCTTTAGAGTTTGACCGCTTTACCCGACTGCAAGAATTGACCCGTATGATGGCCGAGAGCGTCAGCGACGTTGCAACGGTGCAAACTACCTTAAGTCGTACGATAGAGGGTGCGACCACGGATTTGAATGTACAAGCGCGTTTAACACGTGAATTGCAACAGGATTTGATGCGTGTCCGAATGATTCCGTTCTCCAGCGTTTCAGAGCGTCTGTATCGTATTGCGCGTCAAACTGCAAAAGAAGTTGATAAGCGTGTCAATCTTGATATTCGCGGAACGTCGGTTGAAATTGACCGTAGCGTTTTGGAAAAAATGGTTGCGCCATTCGAGCACATGTTGCGTAATGCAATTGTGCATGGTATCGAAACGCGTCAAGATCGTGTCGGACGTGGTAAGAGTGAAGTCGGCGAATTATTGATCGAGATTCGTCAAGAAGGTAATGAAGTCGTTATTCACTTTACCGATGATGGACAAGGTTTGAACATTAACCGGATACGTGAGAAGGCGAAAACAGTTGGTTTGCTGACGGATGAGAATTTTATCAATGAGTCCGAAGTCGTCAATTTGATTTTCGAACCGGGATTTTCTACCGCCAGTGAAGTGACAGAGTTAGCTGGTCGTGGCGTTGGTATGGACGTGGTACGTTCTGAAGCTGCATCACTTGGTGGTCGTGTATCGGTTACCTCGGTTGAAGGGCAGGGAGCGCATTTCACGATTCACTTGCCTTTGACCTTGGCGGTGACTCAGGTTGTGATTTTGAATGCAGGTGGTAAGACTTTTGCTGTGCCTTCCGTATTAGTTGAGCAAGTGCAACAGCTGAAATCTGCGGCATTAGCAAATGCCTACAACGATGGTTTTATCATGTGGCAAGGTAATCGCGTGTCTCTGCATTACTTGCCGAGTATGTTGGGCGAGCGTGAAGCAACACCTGATACGCAGCAATACACACCGATTTTGATTATGAAGAGTGACAATGAACGTGTTGCCATTCATGTTGATCAGATTATTGGTAACCGCGAGGTGGTTGTCAAAAACGTCGGTCCACAATTGGCGCGTATGATCGGTATTGCAGGTGCGACAGTACTTGGTTCTGGCAATATTGTTTTGATTTTAAATCCAGTACCGCTGGCACAGAAATTGGAACATGAACGAGCCAAGCTACCTGATGCTGCGGTTGATAATCAAGACCTCGGTGCGGTCGCCGAGATGCATGGAAAAGCTTCGGTGCCATCACAAGTCGCACCAGTACAGGGCTTGCGTACACATCACATCGTGATGGTAGTAGATGACTCATTAACAGTGCGTCGCGTTACACAACGTTTGTTGGTGCGTGAAGGTTATCAGGTAGTGCTGGCGAAAGACGGTATTGATGCTTTGGAACAGTTGCAGTCAATTACTCCTGATGTGATGTTGGTTGATATTGAGATGCCGCGCATGGATGGATTCGATTTGACGCGCAACGTTCGTAGTGATTCCAGAACCACGCATATCCCCATTATCATGATCACGTCGCGGACAGCAGATAAACATCGTAACTATGCGGCAGAGCTTGGTGTTAATGAGTACTTCGGTAAGCCATATCGTGAAGATGATTTGTTGGCAGCGATTAGTGGATTTGTAAATCAATCTACTGAGGTGGCTTCATAATTTAGAGAGCTATTTGCGTGCAACGATAAACGCCTCGAATGCTTCCAATGCATTCGAGGCGTTTTCTATTCTGCGACGACTTTTTTGACGACGCTATACCTTTCCAATGTCTTTTTGCGTGCAACATCATGCTCGACAATCGGCAGTGGGTAATCGACTCCAAGTCTCAGATTTGCTGCTTCTAATTCAATTCGGCCGAGTGTCCAAGGTGCATGAATTTGCCGCGCATTTAGTGCGGAGAGTTGCGGTAAATAGCGGCGTATAAATTTACCCTCGGTATCGAATTTTTCAGATTGCGTAGTTGGATTAAAAATACGGAAGTAGGGTTGAGCATCGCAGCCTGTGGATGCCGCCCACTGCCAGCCGCCATTGTTGGCGGATAAGTCGAAATCATTGAGATGTAAGGCAAAATAAGCTTCGCCCCAGCGCCAGTCTATGCCCAAATCTTTCACCAAAAAGCTAGCCACCACCATACGCAGGCGATTGTGCATGTATCCGGTTTGATTTAGTTGCAGCATCGCGGCATCGACTAGAGGGTATCCGGTTTTGCCGTTACACCAGGCTTGGAATAATTGTTGTGCGTGTTCGCCACTTTCCCACTGTATCGCATCGTATTCTGGCTTGAAAGAGTGACTAGTAACGCGTGGATGGTGATGCAAAATCATGAAATAAAAATCACGCCAGATTAATTCGGATAACCAAACACTCGCGCCTTGTAAGCTGCTCGCTGTGCGTATGTGACGTATAGCCTGACTGACCAAGTAACGTATTGATACGGTACCAAAGCGCAAATGTACCGATAAATAAGAGGGACCTTTCACAGCAGGGAAGTCACGGGTGTTGCCATATTGGTCTATCCGAGATAGAAACTCTTCCAGGAGTTCCGAGCCAGCGGACATCCCACCTTGCAGTTTTAGTTCGTCTTTGTCGAGTTCTTCGAAACCCATATCCGCCATGCTCGGTAGCGTATTGTCAGCATGCTTTGCCAAATGTTGTGTATATTTTTCTATTGGATATGCCTTAAAGTAAAAATCAGCCCCACCTTCTGTTTCGCTAGCTAACTTTTTTAACCATGCATTCTTGTAGGGCGTGAATACAGAAAATGGCTTTGTCGCCAGACTCAATACCTCATCAATTTCAAAAATAACTTGATCTTTAGTCGAAACGAAGTCGCAGTTAAAACTGTTCAAGGCAAGTTGAATGGCCTGGTCACGCTGTTTTGCTACTGGCTCATAGTCTCGATTGACGAAAACGGCATCGACCGCCAATTGGGCTGCCAGGCGAGGAATCTCTTGTTGCGGATTACCATAACGGACGATTAGGGTACCGCCTAGTTTTTCTATTTCCTGACGTAATTCGACGATGCTTTGATAAATGAATTGAACACGACGGTCACACTTGGGCAGGTGCTGCAAAATGCTGTGATCAAACACAAAGACACAATAACAAGCAGATGACTGCTTCAAGGCTTGATAGAGTGCCGCATGGTCAAAACTGCGTAAATCGCGGCGAAACCAGACTAGACTTTTGGAATAGGTCATTTTTTTCAAAAAAGATAATAGGTTGGAGGCGTTTGCTTATAGATGTAAGTCAGAATCGAGAGAACCGCATTAGCTAGCAAGATTTGCTTGTGCGCGGAACCATAGCACAGATCAAAAATCCCCGGCTAAAACTGGTAAAATACGGGTATGAAGAAGCAAAAAACACTACATTCCCCGGTCGATGACTTTGAGGAAGAGGAAATCGAACTGGTCGGCTACGATTTTTCTGACACTCTTGAATCTATGATCAAGCTTAAAGTTGGCACAAGGAAAGACGAAGATGCCACACAATCACTGGATTTAAGCAATCATTTCTTGATTGCCATGCCTACAATGACTGATCCTGTGTTTGGCGGCACGCTGATTTATATCTGTGAACATAATGCACGCGGTGCCATGGGCATGGTGCTCAATCGCCCAACTGATATGACTGTCGCGGATTTATTTGATCGTATCGATCTGCAGTTAGAAATTATTCCCAATTCTCACCCCATGGGACAACATCCTGTGTTGTTTGGCGGCCCGGTTCAAAGTGATAGGGGCTTCATTTTACATGCCCCGGCTGGCGAATATTCATCTTCTCTAAGAGTCACAGATGAAGTCAGCTTTACTACCTCTCGTGATATTTTAGAATCTTTAGCTGCAGGTGAAGCGCCTCAGCGTCTGCTACTCAGTATTGGTTATGCTGGTTGGGGGGCGGGTCAACTAGAGCAAGAAATTTTAGCGAATGGTTGGTTGACGGTTCCCGCTGATTTGGGTGTGATGTTTGATTTGCCTATCGAAGAACGATTTGATGCTGCGATGAAGTTATTGGGTTTTGATCCATTAATGTTGGCCTCTGTGGCAGGACATGCGTAATGAACCTTATGCCGACCGGTGAAACATCTCAACTGAGTGGTTGCATCTTGGCGTTTGATTTTGGTTTAAAACGTATCGGTGTCGCCGTCGGTAACACCATGCTTAGACAAGCCCAAGCGCTGAGTATTATTAGCGCAGTGAGCAATGATGCAAAATTTGAGGCGGTCGCCAAATTAATCCAAGAGTGGCAACCCGTTTTATGTGTGGTTGGCTTGCCTATGCATCCCGATGGCGCAGCACATGAAATGACCGTGCGCTGTCAACGATTTGCGAATCAATTACAGGGACGCTACGGGGTCAAAACAGCTTTAGTGGATGAGCGTTACACCTCGGCCATGTTTAAGGCGAAACAAGGTGAGCACATTGATGATCAGGCTGCGGCTCTGATATTGCAGCAGTACTTTGATCAAACTTAGTCGCATGTGCCTAAGTAAGAAAATAAACTGATAGCAAGAATTTTTGATATAGATATGGTGCCAGATCACGACGTTGGGATTTGGATCATCCAACCAAAGAATGAGCAATGATGAAAAATCCACAGCTAAATAAACACGGCGAACTTCAACATTTGTTAGCGATTGATGGTCTGCCAAAATCTATCATGAAGCACATCCTTGATACCGCTTCTTCTTTCGTCAGTATTGGCGAACGCGAATTAAAAAAAGTCCCTCTAATGCATGGGAAAAGTGTGTTTAATTTGTTCTTCGAAAATTCGACACGCACCCGTACTACCTTCGAAATTGCTGCGAAACGATTATCAGCCGATGTGATTAATTTGAATATCGCGGCGTCCAGTGCCAGCAAAGGCGAATCTTTGCTTGATACGATAGATAACTTAGCGGCCATGCATGCGGATATGTTTGTCGTACGCCATGCCACGTCTGGCGCGCCTTTCCTTATCGCTCAACATTTAAATGATACGAAACAACATCATGTGCATGTGGTGAATGCAGGTGACGGCCGACATGAGCATCCGACGCAAGGTTTATTGGACATGTACACGATACGTCATTACAAAAAAGATTTTAGTAATCTGACTGTCGCTATCGTTGGTGATGTCTTACATAGCCGCGTGGCGCGTTCTGATATTCATGCTTTGACTACCTTGGGTGCAGCTGAAGTGCGAGTGATTGGGCCACGAACATTATTGCCAAGTGGCTTGGAGCAGATGGGTGTGCGTGTTTTTACGAATATGAATGAAGGTCTGCGTGGTGTGGACGTGGTGATTATGTTGCGCCTGCAAAACGAACGTATGAACGGCGCTTTGTTGCCATCAACACAGGAATACTTTAAGCAGTATGGTTTAACACCAGAGCGTCTTGCCTTGGCCAAATCCGATGCGATAGTAATGCATCCGGGGCCAATGAATCGTGGTGTGGAAATTGACTCAGCGGTTGCCGATGGCCCGCAGGCTGTGATTTTGCCACAGGTAACCTTTGGTATTGCGGTACGGATGGCAGTGATGAGTATCGTTGCCGGTACCAATGTGTAGGCAGTCTGATTTATACGTCGAGAACCCAACTTGATTGAAAACATCTTAAATGCAGTGACTTTGAATTGATTTCAACGCCTGCTTTGATGTACGCGATATCAATTAGATGAAAGTATTTTTTGAAAGAAGCAACATGAATCTTCATATTAAAAATGGACGTGTGATTGATCCAGCAAATGGCTTGGATGACGTTAAAGATATCTACATTAGTGAAGGTAAAATTGCCGGTATAGGTACTCAGCCAAATGGCTTTGTCGCACATAACACGATAGATGCGAGTGGCTTAGTGGTTGCGCCTGGCTTGGTCGATTTGAGCGCACGTTTACGCGAACCTGGCTTTGAATATAAAGCGACGTTAGAATCTGAATTACAAGCCGCCATGCGTGGTGGAGTGACTAGCTTGGTTTGCCCGCCGGACACAGATCCAGTATTGGATGAGGCAGGTTTGGTCGAGATGCTCAAACAAAGAGCCAAAATGCAGCATAAGGCCAATGTTTATCCGCTTGGCGCTTTGACTATCGGTCTTAAAGGGCAAAATTTAACCGAAATGGCGGCATTAACCGAAGCAGGTTGTGTCGGCTTTTCGCAGGCGGAAGAAGCAATTGTGGATACCAATGTATTGCAACGTGCCTTGTCTTATGCCGCGACTTTTTCTTATACGGTGTGGTTACGTCCGCAAGATGCTTTCATTGGCAAAGGCGGCGTCGCGCACAGCGGCCCTTTAGCATCTCGCTTGGGTTTGTCGGGCGTGCCAGTCATGGCAGAAACAATTGCCTTGCATACCTTGTTTGAATTAATGCGTGCTACAGGCGCGAGAGTGCATTTATGTCGTATTTCTTCTGCTGCAGGTTTGGAATTGATCCGTCAGGCCAAGAAAGAAGGTTTGGCGTTGACTTGCGACGTTGGCATTCATCATGTGCATTTGACAGACGCGGATATTGGTTACTTTGATTCGAATGCAAGGTTGACGCCACCACTGCGCAGTCAACGCGATAGAGATGCAATCTTAGCGGCGTTGGCAGATGGCACCATTGATGCGATTTGTTCAGATCATACGCCAGTTGACGATGACGAAAAAGCTTTGCCATTTGCGGAAGCTTCACCTGGAGCGACGGGTCTGGAATTGTTACTGTCGCTCGTGGTGAAATGGGCGGACGATAGTCGTGGCGCGATCAGCCTGAGTCAGGCGCTGGCAAAAATTACGCGTGATCCAGCCGCTTTAGTTGGTTTGCCGTGTGGTCAAATTGCGACGGGCGCGGTCGCTGATCTATGTGTGTTTGACCCAAATGCACGTTGGACGGTACAAGCGGACGCCTTAGTTAGTCAAGGCAAACACACGCCTTTTATCGGCTATGAATTGCCCTGCATGGTGAAAGCGACTGTCGTGCATGGACGTGTTGCCTATAATTCTCTGTCGTGACTTTCTCGAAACTGCTGGTGTATTCGTATCAGCAGTTTTTTCTACTTCTTCTAAAAACTATTTAAATCCGGTGATGCATGCCTAAACTGCGTTTGCTTCGTGTCTTCATGCATATCTTTGCGGGTGTGCTTACCTGCGCTTTTATTTTTCCTTTTCTTACCGCGAGCAAGCGCGAAGCGCGGGTGCGCCGCTGGTCATTTCAATTGCTCACTTTGTGTAAAGTGCGTGTGCAATTCAAAGATCAAAGTGGCGGCCAAATCGCGGGGCATGCTTT
>CAUPNA010000138.1:0-12311 GCA_963512475.1 uncultured Undibacterium sp. | reverse complement strand
GATCTTGAAATTTCTGGAGCGGAAACTGAAGTGGATCGTGTCGTTGTAGATAGTTTGTATGATCCACTGGTGCATATGCTACGCAACTCCTTGGATCACGGTATTGAATCCGCCGAGGAACGTGCACAAACTACCAAACCCGGCCGCGCAAAAATTTTACTCAAAGCTTGGCAAGAAGCCAGTAGCGTCATGATCGAAGTAACTGATGACGGTAAAGGTATGGATGCCTCACGCTTGCGTGAAAAAGCGATTTCCAAAGGCTTAATCAACATCCACGAAGCGAAAACTGATGATGAAGCTTTCCAATTAGTATTCTTACCAGGTTTCTCGACGAAAGAAGTGGCGTCCAGCGTATCGGGTCGCGGGGTTGGCATGGATGTGGTAAAAACCGCGGTAGAACGTCACCGCGGTGCCATCCGAATTAACTCTCATTTAGGTAAGGGCACCACATTTATCATTAGGCTACCTATCGAATTGTCCATCGTACCAACAATGCTGGTTAGGACGGCTGGCGCTTCTCTGGCACTACCGATGTCTACCGTGCAACGCGTAGTGGAGTTACCTGAGACATTTGAAAGTGTAGGTGGACAACCCGTATTACGAGACTTAGGCAGACCTCTGCCGATTCGATCTTTAGGTAAAGTTCTTGGATACGAAAAAAGCACTGAACGTGTGGGCATCGTCATTGCAGCTCCTAACCCCTATATCATTTCAGTAGATTCTGTAGACGGCACCTCTGATTTAGTGATCAAACCTTTGACTTGTATTTCTACACCAGGTATCACGGGCACTGCTCGTTCCGCCGAAGGCGAATTAGTTCTGGTCATCAGTTTGTCATTCTTATTAGACGGCTGCAAAGTGGTCGAACGCCATACTGCCTAATTTGGGCAAACTTCAATACAAAACGACTCGAGGCAGCATCTGGCATTAAGTTTTGCCAGATGCTAGCCCAACATGAACAGCCGTTCTCTGTCAAAATAGTGGCTCGATCTTCTCTTGCGCTGTAACGGCCAAATCAATCACCAATGAGCCACTCCGAAATTCCTACGCTTAGCTCTCCCGAGTTTCATAAGCGTTTTGCAGGTCTTGGTCATGCCTTCTATACCGAGTTACAACCCACGCCTTTAAAGTTGCCATATTTGATTGCGACTAGCCCATCGATGTTAGCTGAATTCAATCTATCAGCGGAACAAATACAGACTCGAGAAATGGTGGAAATCTTTAGCGGCAATCGTACCCAACTGGGCAGCACCCCTCTGGCTGCCGTCTATTCAGGGCACCAGTTTGGCATATGGGCAGGACAATTGGGAGACGGTCGCGCGATTTTACTTGGTGAGTTAGCATCAAAACAAAGTGGTGCATTACACGAGATTCAATTAAAAGGCGCTGGTATGACGCCCTACTCCCGTATGGGAGATGGGCGGGCTGTATTGCGCTCTTCAATCCGAGAATTTTTGTGCTCAGAAGCCATGGCGGGCTTAGGCATACCAACTTCACGTGCGCTGTGCATCACAGGGTCTGATCAATACACGATGCGAGAAATGCCAGAAAAAACTGCGGTTGTCACTCGCACTGCCCCAAGTTTTATTCGATTCGGATCCTTTGAGCATTGGTATTACAACGACAAATCTGAACAATTAAAAAAATTGGCAGACTTCGTGATCCAACACTATTACCCAAATTTGGCGCAGTCAGACAATCCGTATCAGGCATTGTTACGCGCAATTGTCATTAAGACTGCGGATCTTGTCGCGCAATGGCAATCCGTTGGTTTCATGCATGGCGTTTTAAATACTGACAATATGTCGATATTGGGTCTCACTTTAGACTATGGGCCATTTGGCTTTATGGATGGCTACGATCCAGCCCACATTTGCAATCATAGCGACAATCAGGGACGTTACTCCTACCAAATGCAACCACGCATAGGACAATGGAATTGCCACGCTTTGGCGCAAGCATTGTTACCTTTAATCGGCGACGTAGAGTCTACACAAGAAGCTCTGTCGTGCTATGTTGAGCATTTTGACAGTAGCTACGATCGCATCATGCATGCTAAATTCGGATTATCAACGTCGCAAGCCGGCGACCAGGATTTATTTAATGAGTACCTTGAGATGATGGCTGAAACTGGTACGGACTTTACTTTAGCATTCCGGCAACTTAGCCATATCCACATCGAAAACAAGCAGAGCGATCACTTTTTGCGTGACCTATTTGTTAATCGCGAACGACTTGATGTATGGCTACAAACCTATCGTCAGCGACTTCAGCTAGAAAATTCGCAGGATATTGAACGACAAACCAGTATGAACCGTGTTAACCCAAAATACGTCTTACGCAATTACCTGGCGCAGCAAGCTATAGAACGCGCTGAACAAAAAGACTTTAGCGAGATTCATAAATTACTCGCCATTTTGGCTAATCCCTACGATGAACAAGTTGAACACGAAATCTATGCCAAACTACCACCAGATTGGGCGAATACATTATCGGTAAGTTGCTCTTCCTAAACGAATAGTTAAAGTTGCTCTAATCCACACTAATCGGTTCAAATCAGATTGGAATCATCATGAACAAAGTAAAAAAAGCTGACAACGAATGGCGCAAGCAACTTTCCGATATGGAATACGAAGTAACTCGACATGCTGCCACAGAGCGTGCTTTTAGCGGTAAATTTTGGGATCATCATGAAGTTGGCATCTACACCTGTGTGTGCTGTGACACCCCGTTATTTGAATCTGATGCAAAATTTGATTCAGGCTGCGGCTGGCCCAGTTATTTCAAAGCGCTCAATCCTGAGCATGTCAGAGAAATCCCAGATCATTCACATGGCATGACGCGCATCGAAATTGTGTGTAATATCTGCGACGCTCATTTGGGACATGTATTTCCAGATGGTCCGGCGCCAACTCGCCTGCGCTACTGCATTAATTCCGCGTCATTAAAATTTAAAGCAAAAAACTAAAACCAATTCCCAGCCATTATGATGAAATTCTTGTTTGACGTTTTCCCAGTAATCTTATTTTTCGTTACCTACAAATGGGGCGAAAAGAATGCTGAAACTTCGCAGCAGCTAGCTAACCAAATTCTGTCCCATGTCACGGCTAACAATGGCGTAGGCCTAGATCAAGCGCCAATCCTGCTGGCGACCGCGCTGGCGATCGTTGCCTCTATCATTCAGATTGCCTACTTAGTGATTTCAAAAAAGAAAGTCGATCCCATGCTTTGGATCTCCTTCTTTATTATTACCGTATTTGGGAGCGCCACTATTTACTTTCAAAATGATGCATTCATTAAATGGAAACCAACCATCATCTACTGGGCATACGGTGCTGCTTTCTTACTTAGTGAATTCGTCTTCAAGAAGAATCTCCTGAAAGTTGCAATGGGTAGCCAAATTACGATGCCAGAAGCGATCTGGCGCCAGCTTAGCGTGATCTGGGCATTGTATTTCCTGTCGATGGGAATACTGAACATTTATGTCGCATTCAATTATCCACAAACCACCTGGGTTTCGTTCAAACTCTATTCCATCGGGGCATTGCCAGTATTTCTCATACTACAAAGTTTCTTTCTTGCAAAACATATCGAGGAACCAAAATGAGCCAATCAACGACCAGAATACAGGCTATTCAAAATCGACTAGAACTCGCATTACAGCCGCTTTCCTGCGAGTTGAGTGACGATTCCGCAGCCCACAAAGGACACGCTGGCGCGGCCAGTGGTGCTGGTCACTTCACTGTTACAATTATTAGCGAAAAATTTGCTGGTTTAAATCGCATTTCCCGCCACCGTCTAGTGTATGATGCCGTTGGCGATTTAATGCACACGGAAATACATGCACTTGTAATTCACGCTTTGAGTCCTTCTGAAGCATCCCAATAAATATTTTTATTAACCGTTTTTTGTTTTATTTACTTTGTTATTTTAGGAATAGATAATGACTTTTAAACCCGCTCATTTGCTGGTTGTACTTCTAGTAACCGCATTCCCTGCGATGGCGCAGAATTTGGCAACGGTCAATGGAAAAGCAATCCCTGCTTCAAAAGCAGAACCATTTGTAAAACAAGCTTTGGCTCAAGGTCAAAAAGACTCGCCTCAACTACGCGCGATGATTAAAGACCGTTTGGTCGGTACAGAAGTCATGTTGCAAGAAGCGGAAAAAGCGGGCTTCTCCAAAAATGAAGACGTAAAAATTCAAATCGAAATGGCTCGCCAACAGATTTTGATTCAATCCTTGATGCGTGCACACGTAGAAAAAAATCCAGTATCCGAAGCAGATATCAAAGCAGCTTACGATAAATGGAAAACACAAAACGGCGACAACGAATATCATCCTTTCCACATCTTGGTAGAAAAGGAAGAAGATGCAAAAGCGATCATTTCTAAATTGAAAGCTGGCGCAAAGTTTGACGAGTTGGCGAAGCAATCCAAAGATACTGGATCAGCTGGTAAAGGTGGTGATCTGGATTGGGTTTCCCAAGCGAATGTTCCGCCAGCATTTGCGGCAGCTTTAGCTACTTTGAAAAAAGGCCAATTCACAGAAACACCAGTGAAAACTGAAGTTGGTTTCCATGTGATTAAATTGGATGACGTTCGTCCTTTAAAACTGCCTGCAATTGAAGAAGTAAAGCAACAAATTGGTGAAAGTTTGGTACAAGAAAAAGTTCAAGCTTATCAACAAACATTGATCAAAAAAGCGGTAATTAAGTAACTTACCGCTGCTTAGTAAAATAAAAAAGACGCTCTCGGGCGTCTTTTTTATATTCCGAATCTAAGAAAAAATATTTTAGACTCCCATTTTCTCGAGCATACTACCCAACTCACGCAATGCCGGCTCCAGCTTCGGGTGTTTGGTAGCAAACTGCGCGTAGATCGCCCGTGAACGGTCACTCAATGCAGCATATAAAGGATCATCTGGATTTTCATCTTTAGTTAATACGGTTTCAATATCCTGATGTAGATCTTGCAGTAGTGTTTTCATCTCTGCATCGACTTGATCGGTAGAGTGCAAGCCATCCTGCAATTGTTTGAGCAAACCTTTTAACATATCCCGCTTCATACTTTTCTCCTTGATTTCGACATTCATATTTACTGCAATATTCTTCTAAGCTGCCATCTGATTTAGTGTAACACTAAGCCTTGTAAAGTAAGACCACCGCTTCGGCTGCGATGCCCTCCTCCCGTCCCAAATAGCCTAACTTCTCATTGGTTTTCGCTTTGATATTGACCTGTGCCATTGACACTTGCAAGTCCGCAGCAATATGCTGAACCATGCTAGGAATATGCGGTGCCATTTTGGGTTGTTGGGCGATGATAGTTGCATCCAGATTACCCAAGACGTAACCGCTTTCATGCACACGTGAAATCGCCTCTCTTAACAAAACACGCGAATCAGCCCCAGCAAACTTGGCATCGGTATCTGGAAACAATTTACCAATATCTCCAAGCGCAGCAGCGCCGAGAAGTGCGTCGGTAATCGCATGCAATAAAACGTCGGCATCGGAATGTCCCAACAAACCCGTTTTATGGGGAATATCGACGCCACCAATGATTAATTTTCGACCTTCAACCAAGGCGTGACAATCGTAGCCTTGGCCGATTCGGAATGGTAAAGGTAATGGC
Organism: uncultured Undibacterium sp.; assembly: GCA_963512475.1. Classification (GTDB taxonomy): domain Bacteria; phylum Pseudomonadota; class Gammaproteobacteria; order Burkholderiales; family Burkholderiaceae_D; genus Undibacterium. Next base: position 6,683 of record CAUPNA010000138.1, on the reverse strand, counting down.
AAACTCACGGCCTGATTTTTTTCGCTTGTACTCATAGCTCTTTAAAAAACAATTTCAAAAATTCCAAATCTTCGGGCACCGTCAGTTTGCGATTACGCAGAGCACCCTCGACTAGTTTAGGCCGATAACCTATTGTTTCAATAGCACTAGCTTCATCGGTCACTTTAATTGCCATTTCTAGCGCACGCGACAACAAACCCAAACTAAACATCTGTGGTGTCTGCGCCAACCACAAATTAGTTCTGTCTATCGTTTCTACTTGCCCGTCAATACTACGCTTCACTGTATCCACTACCGGCAATGCCAGCAAGCCGCCACCAATATAATCCCCGACGGCCTCGATCAGCTTACTTACTAAATCGGGAGTCAAACCAGGACGCGCCGCATCGTGAACCAGAATGTGGTCATGGTCTTGATAGTGGCTGAATTTGCGTATTACCTCCAAACCATTTTGTACCGTATCACGACGTGTAGCACCACCACAATTAAGCACCGTTAGCTTTTTGTGCTCAGCTAAAGCCTCGTCGATAAACGCATCTTCAACGCTGACCACGACGAAGATCTGATCAATTTGTGGACAATCCAGAAAACAATCAACCGTTCTTTGCAAAACACTTTTTCCTGCCAGATCTAAATATTGCTTAGGCAAACTTGCTGCCATACGCGCACCAACGCCGGCCGCAGGGATCAATGCGATATATTTGGGCTTTACGCCTTTTGAATTGGCATCTTGTAGATTCTGGGGCAAATCAACTAAGTCGGAAGAATGTTGGGTCATTTCGAGGATATAAATAGCTGGGCTTGTGCATCGTTTATAATTGATGTTCATTTTAACCGCCAATTCTTGCCGCTGGGCTTTTTCCAGACTGTTTAGCATGAATTAGCAGAACTCCTTGCTTTACATCTAATGTCTTTCGATTTCATCAAAGCAATACCCAAAGCTGGTCACCGATTCGTGTTGCCGTCTACCCATGGCTCAGCCGATGCCTATGCGATTGCGCAAGCTGCTTCTGCATTAAAAGCTGAACAAAGATTCTTGACCATCTTTGTTGCCAGCCCTGCAGACGCACAACGCTTGCTCAGTGAATTGCCATGGTTCGCACCGGATCTGCGCTGTCATTTGTTACCGGATTGGGAAACGCTGCCGTATGACGCATTTTCGCCGCATCAGGATCTGGTGTCAGAGCGTTTGGCGACTTTATATGAAATCAATAGCGGCAACTGCGATGTTTTGATTGTTCCCGCTACGACGGCCTTAGTGCGCATGGCACCGCCGTCCTTCTTAGCGGCATACACTTTCTTCTTCAAAGTCGGCGAAACCCTTAACGAAGCCAAACTCAAAACACAATTGACGCTAGCTGGATACACTCATGTCTCGCAAGTCATGTCGCCGGGTGAATATTCGGTACGTGGCGGTTTAATTGATTTATTCCCTATGGGGTCGGTGCTGCCTTATCGCCTAGACCTGTTTGGCGATAGCATAGAAACCATACGTACCTTCGACGCAGATACACAACGTTCACTTTATCCAGTGAAAGAAGTTCGACTGCTGCCAGGCCGTGAATTCCCTATGGACGAAGCAGGTCGCAGCGCTTTCCGGAATCGTTGGCGCGAACAGTTTGAAGGCGACCCTTCACGTTCTACCGTCTACAAAGATATAGGCAATGGGATTGCGTCGGCTGGTATCGAATATTACCTCCCGCTATTTTTCGAGTCGACTGCGACACTTTTCGATTACCTGCCACAAAACACGCATTACGTTTTGATCGGTGATATTGAAGAAGCGATACAACGTTTTTGGACCGACACGCGCTCGCGTTATCAGTTTTTAAAATCCGACAGAGAACGCCCTGTCCTTCCACCGGAAACGATCTTTTTACGTGATGAAGATTTCTTTGCAACGCTGAAATCGGAATCCCGTTGGATCGTGCAAAACAGTGGTGCAGCGTCGGAAGTCTCTAGTTTTTTACCAGATATCGCGGTCAATCGTCGAGCCGATGATCCTCTGACCAATTTACGCTCCTATTTATTGCAGACCGATAAACGCGTTTTCATCTGCGCTGAAACAGCCGGTCGACGCGAAACTCTACAACAGTATTTCCGTGATTTCGATCTAGAAATCAGCATCAGTGAAGATTACACCGACTTCATCACCAGCAGCACCAAATTAGTATTGGGCGTTGCACCTCTACACGCTGGTTTTCAAGCGCAAGACATCGCATTCATCACTGAAACGGAGTTGTACGCTGGCTCTGGCAAACGCATAGGTCGCAAAAAGCAAGAAGCGGTAACGCAAGTCGAGCACATGGTGCGCGATTTGTCTGAATTAAAAATTGGTGATCCCGTCGTCCACAGCAATCACGGTATCGGCCGCTACATGGGTCTCATTAGTATGGATCTGGGCGAAGGCGAAACCGAGTTTTTGCATTTGGAATACGCAAAAGACACCAAGTTATACGTACCGGTGTCGCAGTTACATGTGATTTCACGTTATTCCGGCGCTTCGCCGGACGATGCACCTTTGCACGCGCTAGGCTCCGGTCAATGGGAAAAAGCAAAACGCAAAGCAGCACAACAGATCCGTGATACGGCGGCAGAATTACTCAACTTGTACGCTCGCCGCGCTTTGCGTCAAGGTCATGCTTTCGAATATTCCGCCCACGATTATGCTGCGTTTGCTGATAGTTTTGGCTTCGATGAAACGCCAGATCAAGCCGCTGCCATTACCGCAGTGATAGGCGACATGACCTCGGGCAAACCGATGGACCGATTGATTTGCGGCGATGTGGGCTTTGGTAAAACCGAAGTCGCTTTGCGTGCCGCTTTCGTTGCTGTCATGGGAGGCAAACAAGTCGCCATCCTGGCACCGACTACGCTGCTGGCAGAGCAACATGCGCAGACCTTCACTGATCGCTTCGCCAATTGGCCAGTAAAGATTGCAGAATTGTCGCGTTTCAGAAGTGGCAAAGAAATCGCGCAAGCCATCAAGGGCATGGGTGATGGCACGGTCGATATCGTGATCGGCACCCACAAACTTTTATCCGATGACGTGAAATTCTCCCGCCTCGGCCTAGTGATTATCGACGAAGAACATCGCTTCGGTGTGCGCCAAAAAGAGACACTGAAAGCCTTGCGCGCTGAGGTCGACGTATTGACCTTAACCGCAACACCGATTCCACGTACATTGGGTATGGCACTAGAAGGCCTGCGTGATTTCTCCATCATCGCGACTGCACCTCAAAAACGCTTGGCGATAAAAACATTCGTGCGCAGTGAAGGCGATTCTGTGATCCGCGAAGCTTGTCTGCGTGAACTCAAGCGCGGCGGTCAAGTCTATTTCTTACACAATGAAGTCGAGACGATAGAAAACCGAAAAGCTATGCTGGAGGCCTTGTTGCCAGAAGCGCGCATCGCCGTTGGTCATGGTCAGATGAATGAGCGCGACCTAGAAAAAGTCATGCGTGACTTTGTTGCGCAACGCTATAACATTTTGCTGTGTACGACGATTATCGAAACCGGTATTGACGTACCAACTGCTAACACCATCATCATGCATAGAGCCGATAAATTCGGCTTGGCGCAATTGCATCAATTACGTGGACGTGTTGGTCGCTCGCATCATCAAGCCTATGCTTATTTGTTAGTACACGACGTACAAGGTTTAACCAAACAAGCGAACCGTCGTTTAGAAGCGATCCAGCAAATGGAAGAGCTCGGCAGCGGATTCTACTTGGCGATGCACGACCTAGAGATTCGTGGAGCCGGTGAAGTCTTGGGTGACAATCAATCGGGTGAAATGCACGAAATCGGCTTCCAGATGTATTCCGATATGTTGAGCGAAGCCGTACGCTGTTTGAAGAACGGTAAAGAACCAGATCTAGCCGCCCCACTCTCCAGCACAACCGAAATTAATTTACACATCCCTGCTCTCTTACCAAGCGACTTCTGTGGTGATGTACATGAGCGCTTATCAATCTATAAGCGCCTGGCAAATTGCAACAAGCTTGATGCCATTGATGATTTACAAGAAGAGATGATAGATCGTTTTGGCAAATTGCCAGAGCCGGTCAAATCTCTGTTAGAAACACACCGATTGCGCGTTGCCGCCAAGCCGCTAGGCATTATCAAAATTGATGCCCATAGCGAAGCTGCAACCCTGCAATTCGAACCGCAACCACCGATCGATGCCATGCGCATTATCGAATTGGTTCAGAAAAACAAACACATCAAACTAAACGGTCAAGATAAGTTACGTATCAGCGCCAACATGCCTGACCTGGCCGCACGCGTCGCCCAGATCAAGAGCACGATGAAAGCGCTACACTAATCTGCCGTCACACCATTCAATATGCAAAACATGAATCTGATTATTCAAGGCTTAAATGCCGTCTTGACACAACACACAGCAAGCATTCAAAGTATTGCACAAATGTCTGCTGCAGAGAAAATCGTACCGATCAATACTAAGGCAGTTCGTTTAGAAAACGTGCAATGCGACAACCAAATCCTGCAAGCAATTCAGGAACAATGTTTGGTCGCGCAACTCGACGTTTATCATGGATCACAATGCCAACTCGCTGACTTTAAGCTAGTCGCAATGGACATGGATTCCACTTTAATCACTATAGAATGCATAGACGAAATCGCCGACATGCAGGGTTTGAAGCCGCAAGTCGCAGAAATCACCGAAGCCGCAATGCGGGGTGAAATTGAATTTCAAGAAAGCTTGATTCGTCGAGTGGGTTTACTAAAAGGTTTAGAGGCGTCAGCCCTGCAACGTGTCTATGATCAACGCCTACAGTTATCGCTAGGCGCGGAGAACATGCTCAAGCATGTACAACAAGCTGGCTTAAAAACCTTATTGGTTTCGGGCGGGTTTACCTTCTTTACTGACAGAATGAAATCACGTCTAAATCTCGACTATACACATGCTAATGTACTTGAGATCGTCGACGACAAACTAACTGGCAAAGTGGTCGGCACGATAGTTGATGGCGATGAAAAAAAGCGCACAGTAGAAAAGATTTGTGCAGAGCTCGGCATCAGTACACAACAAGCCATAGTCATGGGTGATGGCGCGAATGATTTGAAGATGATGAGCATTGCTGGATTATCGGTCGCGTTTCGCGCTAAACCGGTGGTGCGTGCACAAGCGAACGTCGCTTTGAATTTTGTTGGTTTGGATGGGGTTTTGAATATTTTGACGGTCTAGCCTGACTAGTAAAAATTGCAGGGCGGGTGCAACCCGCGCTGCTTAGGTGCGTAATGACTTGGCGGCGCGGGTTGCACCAGCCTTACGAAATCTGGCCTACGATATCTGATACAAATGGGGCTTTATCGATATCAAAACAAAGCTATTACTACTTATTCAACGTGGCTCAGAACCGTGACTGCATACGCAAAGAATTCGCTATCAAATGAAATTCTTGTTCGTTTTGTGCAAAATCTTCTTCAAAACTCCAAGTCGTCAGATAAAGAATTTTTTTACCTAGACGTATTTGCGTAGATAGAAAATGCAAGGGCACAGCATGCTTATCTCGTCCGCGATATTCCACTTGAAAACGCTCAAAATTTTGAAATTTTGTTTCTTTAATTCTGGTAATGTCAGAATAAGCTAATTCATCGCGCATGCGCAGATACATAGAATCCCGGCTATCAGACCAAATCAAAAATGGATTCGCATCATAGACACTAATAAATAACGCAGCTCTACCCTCACGGTTCTTAGCAAAAACCTGATACAAAGGAGATGGCGATATGCTAGCCTCCCATTTACTATGCGTATCAAACTCGAAGTTATGCTGTGCGCTTCGAAGTGTCATTTGAAATACTTCTCTTGGAAGAATTTCAGATTTTTCTACTCTTTCTCTAGCCTCACCAATACGTACCGCTCGCCGTTTTGCACTAGATTCTTCTGATCGATAAGCAAACTTTGCATCAATCGGCGGATCATACTCATCGAAAGCCTTTGCATACACCGTTTGCAAGCACTCAGTCTTTGCATTATGCACTTTCGGGTCAGACAAAAATGGTTTGTCATTCGAAGAGGCCTGGGCAATACCAAAGTTCCAAGGACCACAATCTTGCTTGGCTATTTCCGTTTTTAAGCCAGTGCACGCATTTAAAAAACACATGGCGCAAATAACCATCAAGACCTGATTTGCTGTTCTTTTCAAAAGCAACTCCAATCACCATTATTTTCATGAAAGCTGGATACCCCAGATTTAGGGTATCCAGTCAACTCAAAACGGTTTAATCTAACTTCCAAACATATTGAACTTGCGTGATCGTTGCTTGCGACTTACCGTTAATCGATCCTGGTTTTTGTGTGCATTTTCCTGACAGCAGCTGGTTCCTGACTGAGTTATCTAGCGAATCATGTCCGCTAGATCTTAGGATAGTCACTTTTTCAATGCGGCCTTTGGCGGAGGTCGCAACATTGAGTGTCGTTACACCAGTCGCTTCTTTGCGCAATGCTTCGCGTGGGTATTCTGGCTTACATCCATTTTTTTCAAAATCAATGCGGGCTGCAATAACGGCATCTTGGCCATTCGCTACCTTACTCTTTGGCCGAATGACATCTGCTGTCGTCGATGAAGTCTGATTTGAGAAGTCAGTACCTACCGGTGCTGATTCCACCAAATCGGCGTCGACCACATCTTCAATTGAGGTCGCTACCGCTT
>CAUPNA010000137.1:0-12469 GCA_963512475.1 uncultured Undibacterium sp. | reverse complement strand
CCCCCCCCCTGTAGAGCAAAAAAACTATATTGCGGAGAAAATGACTCGCGCGAATTAACTCCTTAAGCGGTTACTCCACTAAGTAGTTAATTCATTGAGCAATTAATTCAGTAAGCAATCAAGCAATTAAAAAAGCCCCACTATCTTGTGGGGCTTTTTTTGCTTTGTAGAAAGCGCAACGGATTTTAATTAAGATAGTTAAACAAAGAAAGTGAAGATGTTTTCACAAAAGATTGCTGTGCCGCCTGCAATACCACTTGGTTTTGATTTAACTCGGTAATCGCTTTAGCGTAATCAAGGTCTTGAAGTGCTGATAACTCTTGCTTATAAATAACGCCCATGCTCTCGCCAGCGCTATTTAAATATTCCAATTCTTTCAAAGATGTACCAAGACCCGTACGTGCCAACAAAACATTCGACAAAGATTTCTCAAGATTAAAATTCGCTTGACTCAAATCCGCCGTCAATTCCAAACGTCGCTGCACATTGCCAGTCGGCGTTTTTAAGGTGTTAATCAAATCGGTAATGGTTTCAAAAATGTTTTGATTTCCAGGCTGAATTGAGAATTTATCACCTGGTCCAGGCGCACCTGGAGTATTAGTCAAAGTGATATCCATACCATCAACAGTCACTGTTTGAGGACTGGTGTAAACGGTACTTGGCACAACCACGACACCAGTGGTTTTATTGGTAACCGTGAAATTTGCTCCGGTATTATCAAATGCCACTTCATAATTATTGCCAGTTAAATTGGCTGTGAGTGGCACGTTAATCGCGGCAGTTGCAACTGTTTGCCCGACATTCGAGGGATTTGGACGAATATTAAACTGACCACTAGATGTACGAATGTTGCCAAAAATTGCGGAACCAATATCGCTGATCGGAATTTGTCTTGAGGTATCGACCTGAAGGAATCGTCCTCCCTGATCGCCATTGTATTGTGCGCCACCCTGCGTTTTTGTGTAGGGTGCAGTAGTTGAAGAGAAGCCTGAAAAAAGATAAGCGTCAGTACCATCGGTAGCATTGGCAAAGCCAAACAATTGGTCAAGGCTACCTTGTAACTCATTGGCGATATAACCGCGTTCCTGATCGGTTAAAGTGCCATTACCAGCACTGACGATCAGCGTTTTCACGTTTTGTAATACATTGGTGACACTGCTTAGCGTGTCCTCCGCAATGCTCAAGGTATTCGTCGCATTCTTTCGATTGACTGCCATTTGGTCATTGACCGCATCAGTCTGAGTGATGACTAAGGCACGCGCTGAGCCAATTGGATCATCTGATGGATTTAATATTCTACGACCAGAGGCGATTTGTTGTTGGGTCCGATTTAATCCAACTTGCAATTCACTTATACGTGCCCCACCGGACTCATAAATGGTATTGGTACTAATACGCATAATAATTCCTCTTATCTTCCTATGGCAAGTATCGCGTCAAATAACTGACTGGCAATTTGCATTAATTTACCGGCAGCCTGATAAGCCTGCTGATAACGCAGCAAATTCGCAGCTTCTTCATCTAGATTCACACCAGACTCAGCTTGCTGCGCTTGCAAAGCTTGTGTTAGTAATTTTGTTTCTGACTTATTTGTCACTTCCAATTCGCGCGTTTTGTTACCGACGCTACTCACGAATTGGCCATACGCACCTTGAAAACTAGTAGTACCGGATCCCATCGTATTTTTCGTCTGCAATCCTGCCAATAAACCTGCGTTGCGATTATCGCCAGAGCCAGAAGGATTGGTCGTGATATTGACCACATCACCGTTGGTGTAAGCGCCTGACACATTAAAGCTCAAGCCATTAAAACTGATGGTCGATCCTTCGATGTAAGGAATCGCGGATCCTGCTACATAGGATGTCGTCGTGTTGCCATTTTTAACGGTTACGTTTGCGTTCGCAGGAAATCCAGTGAAATTATTACCTGCCGAGTTATACGTCAGTTTGGTAGGGGTAATCGGTAAAGAACTACCCAAAGTAAAGGTATTACCAGCAGCAGGTGCTGCCGGATTATCTTTAATGACAAAACTAACACCACCATAGGTTATAGTAGCACCACTGGTATATGGCACGTTCACCACTTGTTCTGGCGTCGCAGCTGTAGCTGGCGCCGCCACAGCAGCTACCTTATAGTTGGTGGTCACACCCGCATTGGTAACAGAAACTAGTGCGTCAATCGGCAAACCTGCCAGGCCAGGTCCTGCTGCAAAAGTTAAGTTAAGCGCTGGCGTAAAGGTAGAGCTCTTATAGGAATCGCCTACTACTACCGACCCGATGACACTATTTGGAGAGTTACTAGTCGCTGAAATCAAGGAGTTAACCACGCCTGAACTGAATTTACCTGTGCCTAAATTCGTACTCGGTAAGTTGGTCGTGACAGGCACTGCCGCCGCAATTTTACTAATATCGGTGATTGCCATACTGATAGAGGATGCAGCCAACGCGGTTGGGCGCACCATAAACTCATCATTCAGACCGGGTATCACGACGGCAGCGGGTGAACCCACCGCTGCCAGATTAAAACTGAGACCATCCACCACTACAGGCAAACTTGTGAAGGGGGGACTCGTGGAGGGCGGACTTACACGTCCATCAGAAACTCTGGTAATTTTAAAATAATTCAGCGCAGGAACAGCGCCAGCCAAGTATTGCACCCGATAATCACTCGTCGTTAGTGCACTAACATCGGAAAACGACACGTCCATATTCGCCGCGCTGGTATTAATGCCACTTGGAGTTGATACTGGCCCCTTGACTGTGAAAAAATCGTTACCGATCTGTCCGTTTAAGTCTTGTCCCAACTTGTGTTGGTCATTAAATTCGGTAGCTATAGAAACGGCTATTCGTCCGAGGGAATTTCGAGCGGTATCTAAAGAATTTGATCTGAAGGCAAACAAGCCACCAAGTTCACCGCCATTCAAACTTTGTTCATTTAATTGAACCAAAGTCCCGTTACTTTCGTAAGAAACTTGAATACGGCTCGGGTCGGTAAGAGAACTAGTTTGTTGCAACACACTGACCTTAGCACCTAAGACCAAAGGCTGGCCAGTGCCCATAAAAACGTTATATTTTCCACCTTGGTCTACCACTGTAACGTTGACTAACTTGCTAAGCTCAGTTATTGCATTGTCACGTTGATCCAGCAAATCATTTGGCGCAGCACCACCTGAAATCGCTTGAGCAGTTTCAATAAAATCATTTAAGTCTGCGATTTGCCTAGAGTAAGCGTTAATACCAGTAACCGTTTGACTTATCCTATTATTAACATCTTCTGAAATTTGATCAAGACGCCCCCCTAAGCTTTGAATACGAGAGGCTAAGGATGACCCATTAGAAAGAACAGCTTGACGTGCTGCTGCCCCTGCCGTGCCATTTGGGCTAATGGCTAAATTTTGTATTGAGCTAAAAAATTCTTGTAGCGCGGGGGAGACGCCTGCAGATTGATCAGCCACCAAGTTACTAATCTGTTGAATTTGATTTAAGTATGCGGCTGAGTAATTTTGAGAGGATTGCGTTGCATTAACTTGTTGTGCAATAAACTCATTATATACACGACGAACTTCACCGACTACGGTTCCTTGCCCAATAAAACTGCCACCTACATTCTGTGCAGCCGCTGCACTTTGAAGCAACTGTTGACGACTGTAACCTGGTGTATTGACATTGGCGATATTATGACCAGCAGTCGCGATTCCCGCCTGGGCCGCCGCCAACGCACTTTGCCCAATCCCTAAGATATTGGTACCCATAATTCAACCTATTCACTCAAAATGTCGATCTTTTTAATACTAATACTGGAACCAATTACAGCATACCGTCTCTCAAAGTAACGGGTAAATCTAGGAAAACTTTAATTCCTAATTCAAATGGGATCAGCCGGAGAAAGATTGCTGTATCACTTTCGTCAACTTTTGCGCATAGTTCGGATCGGTAGCGTAGCCTGCTTTTTGCAAAGCATGGGCAAACTGGGAGGCGTCTCCACCGCTTTGCAATACTGATTGATAACGTGGATTATCACTGATGAGCTTTGCATAATCCTTAAACGCATCGCCATAGTTATCATAAGCACGGAATTTTTCAACTTTTTGGTAAGCGACACCATTGGCATATTCCGTAGTCATCGCATCAATTGTTCGGCCTTTCCAATTACCTGTGGCCTTGATGCCGAATACGTTATGGCTGGAAGAACCATCTATTGCTCGTATCTCTCGTTTTCCCCAACCTGACTCTAGCGCAGCTTGACCCAGCATGAATTTTGCAGGGATGCCACTACCCTGAGCGGCTAACTCTGCATGATGTCCTAATTTTTGCGTGAACTCTTGAACATGACGAGCCGGGGAATTAGAAGTAATGCTGCCAACTGAATCAAGCAACTGTTCGGCTTTTGTTGCATATGTCTGTTGTTGCATATATTGATTAACACCACCCAATCCGCCAAAAGGGACTGGGGGTGCGCTCTCAGACTGCAATGCCTGGGTCATCGCATTATTGGAAAGCTGCCTTACCATTGCATCAGCCAGACCGATTCCGCGACTTGCCATTTTTTGTGACAATTGCTGATCCAACATGGAGGTATACATCTTACTTTGTTCATTATCGAACATGCCGTCTTGACTACCCGCTTGTCGCATCGATTTGAGCATCATGCTGACAAACAGTGCTTCAAATTGCGTCGCAGCTGCTTTTAGTGATTCTGGAGAATTATCTTTTGAGGATAGGCGCAAAGCGTCCAGCCCCTTGCTATCAAAAGCAAGCTTTTCCGATAAATCAGCTCGACCAATCATGACATTCACTCGCAAAAAGGCTAAATAATTTCCAAATCAGCACGCAAGGCGCCCGATGCTTTCATTGCCTGTAAAATGGCAAGTAAATCCTGTGGTGTCGCCCCAATTGAATTAAGTGCTTTCACGACATCAGATAAGTTAGCACCCGCCTTTAACATCAACAATTGCCCACCCTCTTTGGTGATTGAAACATTCGAATTAGGTGTCGCCGCAGTTTGGCCATTGCTTAAGGCATTTGGCTGGCTAACGGCATTGTCAGTATTGATTACCACGCTCAAATTGCCATGTGCGACAGCGCAAGTTTCAAGACTCACGGATTGATTCATCACGATAGAGCCAGTACGCGCATTGAGAATCACCTTTGCGGCGGTCTGCGCTGGTGTTACTTCTATGCTTTCTAATGCACCTAAAAATGCTACGCGCTGATCATTGACTTGCGGCGCTTTCACCTGTATCACTCGACCATCAACCGCTGCAGCAGTTTCTGGTCCAAATTTTTGATTGATCGCCTCAACTACACGACTAGCAGTAGAAAAGTCAGCTGTATTTAACTCCAATTGAATTGAATTTCCGTGTCCCAAAGGCGATGGCACCGAGCGCTCAACCGTCGCACCGCCAGAAATTTTCCCAACGCTAAGGTGATTTACTTGCGCTTTACTTCCGTTGGCAGACGCACCAACGCCACCAACTAAGATATTACCCTGTGCCATTGCGTAAATCTGATTATCAGCCCCTTTCAACGGCGTCATCAGCAAAGTACCGCCCTTCAAACTTTTTGCGTTCCCCATGGACGACACTGTGATATCCAAAGTTTGTCCTGGCTGAGAAAAAGGTGGCAAAGATGTGGTTACCATGACAGCGGCAACATTTTTCAATTGCAGACTGGTGCCAACTGGTATAGACACGCCCATCTGCTGCATCATACTGATAATACTTTGCACCGTGAATGGGGTTTGCGTCGTTTGATCACCACTACCATCCAGACCAACGACCAAGCCATAACCCATCAATTGATTTTGGCGTACACCTTGAATGCCGGCTAGATCTTTAAGACGTTCCGCCTGACTCATCTGTGGCATGAGGAATGCCCCCAACAAGCAAACGATGTACGCAAATCGAAAAGACGGATAGCGCTTCGAACTGGTTTGATTCAGCGATTCCATATTGAACTCTCAACTTAAAACGGTAAAAAACTTAAGAAAAATCGGGTCAGCAAAGAGTTGACTTCTGCGAAATCAACACGCGACGTAGAACGATATTCAAAACGCGCATCTGCAACTTGTGTAGACGAAACCGAATTTGCAGCTGTAATTGTTTGTGGATTGACGACGCCAGAAAATCTGACATATTCAGCACCTTTGTTGAATGCGATTTGCTTCTCGCCACTGACTAACAAATTACCATTTGGCAGCACGTCTATAACGGTCGCTGCGATAGTTCCAGAAAAGGAATTACTCGCTGTTTCTGCGCCTTTTTCATCGAACTTCGTAGACGCAGAAGTTGAAATCGAGGCTTTCGCTGTGGTGCTTGCAGGAATACCCAAAATAGTCGGCGCAGCGAATGCAGCACTCCCTGATTTACTGCCAGAAGCACCTGCCGCTTTAGAGGCCGAGGTATTTTCACTAATCGAAATTATGAGCACATCACCAATCAGTCGAGCTTTAACATCTTCAAACAAAGGCCTGTAGCTCGCATTTTGAAAAATCGCGCCATTTGCTTCACGCTGATTTTTTGCTGTCTGAGCGTGTACCACACCCGATTGATGGCTAATCGCAGGCGGCGTGGTAGCACATCCAACCAATAACATCAGGCCAAAGGATACGGATACAAATCTAATGGTGTTCATTTTGGGCTCTCTGCTTTCAACTATTTTTCTAAGTAGTTAACTCAGCTTAATTGAATAAGCATCAGAGTTGCGACAATCGCTGTAGCATCTGATCCGAAGTCGTAATCGCCTTACTATTGATTTCGTAGGCGCGCTGAGTTTGTATCATGCTCACTAATTCTTCGGCTACATTGACGTTCGATGTCTCAATAAATGATTGCACCAACAAGCCTGCGCCGTTCGTACCTGGGGCATTCGTACCGGGGTTACCTGATGCGGCGGTTTCAACGTAAAGGTTTTCACCAAGCCCCATTAATCCAGCTGGGTTAATGAACGTCGCCAACTGTATAGAGCCGACTTGTACTGGTGCGGTAGAACCAGGTTGTGTCACTGAAACAGTACCATCGCGACCAACCGTAATCGACTGTGCATTAGCAGGAATCGTAATGGCAGGTTGAATCACAAACCCGCTTGAAGTCACCATCTGACCTTGATTGTCGACTTGAAACGATCCATCCCTTGTATAACCCGTCGTACCATCTGGCATCAGCACTTGAAAAAAACCTTGCCCGTTAATCGCCAAATCCTTGCTATTGCCGGTTTGCTGCAAATTACCTTGCGTGAAAATACGTTCTGTCGCAACGGGACGCACGCCGACACCGAGCTGCAAGCCAGAAGGTAACTGAGTTTGTTGTGAGCTTTGAGCGCCAGGTTGGCGCACCGTCTGATAAAGAAGATCCTCAAATACCGCACGAGAGCGCTTAAAACCCGTGGTACTGACATTCGCAAGATTATTCGTTATTACATCCATCTGCGTCTGCTGTGCATCCAAACCAGTCTTCGCGATCCATAATGAGCGTATCATGTCCTTCTCCTATTAGTGCATACGTGCGGCGCTTATTGGACACCAAATCAGTCACCTAATCAGTCACCTAATCAGTCACCTAATCAGTCACCTATCGAAACCCTATGACGCCAATAAATCAATATAGGGTTTATTCAGCCATTAGCTTATTGTGCAATATCTCGCATTAAGTCAATGTAAAGATCTGACTAGCTTTTGTTGCGTTACTCTCGGCATTGGTCAACAACTTCATCTGCATTTCAAACTGACGTGCCAGATTAATCATGCTCACCATCGATTCAACCACATTTACATTACTGCCTTCGAGCATGCCTCCCGCAACAGAAACCGTTGCATCGGGATCAGGTACAACCCCATCTTTAGTTTTAAACAAACCATCGGCATCACGCACAATATTTGTTTCTGGTGGATTCACCAATTTTAGTCGTCCCAACACTTGAACAGCATTCGGCTTAGTTCCCATAGGAACGCTAGAGACAGTGCCATCTTTCGCGATGGCAATCGTTACCTCAGGTGGAATTGTGATTGGCCCAGCATCACCCAGAACAGTGAGTCCACTGTGGGTTTGCAAAACGCCATTCTCACTAACTTTCAGACTGCCATGACGTGTCATCTTTTCAGTACCATCTTCTGCCTGTACCGCAAGCCAGCCTTTTCCTTGAATTGCCACATCAAGTTCGCGCCCGGTATTTTGCAGGCTACCGCTGGAAAAATCCGTTCCGACCGTTGCGTCCACTACAAATGCACGGGTTGGCATACCTTCACTAACGACTGGTACAGCACGAAACGAATCAAGCTGCGCGCGAAATCCTGTCGTCGTCGCATTCGCGAGATTGTGCGATGTGGTCGCCTGCTGCTCCAGGATATGTTTCGCCCCCGTCATTGCAGTGTAAATTAATCGATCCATCGCACGCTCCCAACTTCAATTCAAAATACTAAAAGACAAAAAACTCAAAAGATAAAAAATTAACGCAAATTCACTAAGGTCTGCAAAATCTGATCGATGGTTTTAATGGTCTGAGCATTCGCTTGGTAGACACGCTGTGCCGTAATCATATTGACCAACTCACCGGTTAAATCGGTATTCGAATCTTCAGTTGCATTCGAAGTCAACAGACCTAAGCTACCAGAACCTGGAGGACCAACCAAAGCTGCGCCAGACGTTGCTGTTTCTGTCCATTGGTTATCACCTAGCGATTGCAATCCATTTGGATTGGTAAAGTTTGCCAAGACTACCTGACCAAGTACCGAGGTTTTACCATTAGTATAACTACCAACGATCGTCCCATCTTTTGCCGTATTGAATTTTGACAATTTGCCTGACGTGTACCCATCTTGCTTGATCGCATTTACACTAAATGCTGCACCGAATTGTGTAGTACCGGTAAAGTCAAATTTAACGAGAGGGGCAGGGCTAGAGATAGGTGTTACTGCACCAGTAGTGACTGGGATGTCAATTGAAATCGCATTTGGATCTGTTAGCGGAACTGGAATTACCGATGTGGCTCTCGTTAATTTACCCAAATTATCAAACCCAATAAAACCAATTGGAACTTGGACTGCTGGCAAAGCAGGCACAGCCGGAACCCGAAATCCATCAACCGCAGCAAAAACATTCCACTCGGAAGTAGCTGGCGCCGTAGGCGGCGTTGCTACTGGATCACGTCTAACAAAAAATGTTTGTAAGACATGCGAATTACCCAAACTATCAAAAACCGCCACAGAAGTCGCGTTATTGTAAGAAAGTGGGTCAGTCAATGAAAATGCGACCGGAATAATGACTGGCGTTACCGCGACAGGAAGTTGCGTACCAGGCACCAATGCACGCGAATCCAAGTTTAAAAGCGCTGACACTGAATCGGTTTCTTTAGGAGGAATATCGCTGGTGTTAATATTGATCGGGATCGCGGCTCCCGTTGCTAACACGCCATTCCTGTCTGCCGTATAACCTGTCAACTTAGCCCCCTGCGCATTGACAATATTACCTTCCTTGTCCAAAGAGAATTGTCCGTTGCGGCTGTAGGTAATTGCACCGTTCGTTGACATTCTAAAGAAACCTGCACCATTAATGGCAATGTCCAAAGGATTATTGGTAGATGTAATATTCCCTTGAGTAAACAGCTGTGCTACCGTCTGCACTCTGACACCAATACCTGCGCCACCGCCGCCGGCACCGCTAAGCGAGTTCGCAAACACATCAGCAAACTGCGCTTGTGCCATTTTAAATCCAACCGTATTTGCATTCGAAATATTATTTCCGATGACATCCAATGATTTGGAAGCGGCATTTAATCCACTTAAACCTTGTTGAAAACCCATGATACATCTCCTCTACTGTGGGCAAATAGCGCTAACAATTAATTCTGCTGATCACCATTTGAAAACAAAATGACAAACTCTTTTTCTAAATCTCAAATCAAAATATTTGCCGTACGTCCGACATCGCTACTTCACCTGTATTGAGCACACTCAACATCGTTCCCTGACCGCCGAATGACACACTCGACACCAGACCGAAACTTAATGGCGTCACCGTGAGCTTGGTTTCGCCAGCACTAGCAGTAACTTCAAATTTGTAGTTACCGTTCGCCGCGCTGCCACCGGCATCAGTCTTACCATCCCAAACTACGGAATTGAAACCGCTGGTCATACTGCTGGAATCGATAGTCTTCACGACCGCTCCCGATTGATCTTTAATCTGGACGCGGATTTTGTCCGCATTTTGAGGTAAATCAAACCCCAAAACTGACTTACCATCCTTTAACTCAACATTAGAGCCAGGCACCACAACACCATGCCCTATCATGCTGGCCGCCTGCAAATTCTGGCTGCTTTTAAAATTACCGCTCATGGCGATCATGGTTTCATTCAGCTTATCTATACCTGTCACAGTCGAGAGCTGTGCCAACTGGCTGGTGACTTGAGCATTATCCAGAGGATTCAAGGGATCCTGGTTCTTCATCTGTGTAACTAACAAGGTCATAAAACGATCCTGTGCATCTTGCGCCGTGCTTTTGGTGCCGCGAGTGCCGTTCATCGATGTTAATAAACTAGGGTCGACGGCTTGTGTATTTACTGTGCTCATAATCTTTGCCTCATTGATCTAAGGTATTCATTAACTTACTGGCCAATACTTAAAGTCTTTAACAACATGGATTTCGCGGCATTCATCGTTTCCACATTGGTTTGGTAAGAGCGTGATGCAGAAATCATATTCACCATTTCTTCTACTACGTTCACGTTGGGCATCGCAACGTAACCCTTTTCGTCCGCTAAGGGATGTTTAGGGTCGTACATCAATTTTGGTGGATTGGGGTCTTCGACTACTTGAGTTACTCTGACGGCTGTTGAAGCGGCATTGGCGCTTGGCACCGCACTAAACACCACTTGTTTAGCTTTATATGGCTGCCCATTGGCACTAGTTACGCTATCGGCATTCGCAAGATTACTGGACACCACATTTAGGCGCTGCGCTTGGGCACTCATCGCCGATCCAGAGACATCAAATATTTTAAATAAGGACATAGCAACTACCCCTGAATCGCAGATAGCAGACCTTTGATCTGCATATTAATAATGGTTAAACTTGCCTCGTAGCGCAAGGCATTCTCAGTGAATTCGTTGCGTTCAACATCCATATCTACGGTATTGCCATCCACACTACCTTGAACTTCTTTGCGATAGGCTGGTGGCAAGCCTGCTACGGTTCCTGGCTGACTCAAATGCGCCTGAGCTGTTTTAGTTAAATCTTGAGCGCCATTTGTTTTACCAAGCGCAGCGTGCATTGCCGAACCAAAATCAATATCCCTAGCCTTATAATTCGGTGTATCGGCGTTCGCAATATTTGATGCGAGCAATTGCTGACGCTGCCCTCGAACGGACAGTGCCAACTGGTGAAAACGCATGTAGTCATCAAGCTTATTCATGATTACTCCCTATCACTTCTTTATCTTAGCTATTACCACAAGGCTCCATCGAATTGCGATTTGAACTCATTGCGGTTTTCGTTACCATGCATAATAGATCTTGATATCCAGATTCAATGCCAAGATAAACCAACAAAAAGCCCATCTATTCAAGCGATAGAAAGGAAAGCATTGGCCTACACTTTAGCCATATTCAGCAACATTACCGGATCACTTTGGCGCACTATGAAAAAACTACTGAAACTGCTTTGTGTTTTTTTCACTAGCATATTGACACTAGGCCTAAGCGCACAAGTTACACAAAGCATTGATCCTGCCTTGATAAGCCTAGAGGCCGAAACCTTCCTAAAAAAGCAAGTTTCACAATTAGAAGAAAATGAAGGAAAGGTCGAAATTACAGTAAACAAGCTAGATCCAAGGCTTAAATTACAAGCGTGCGATCAGCTCGTACCATTTTTAACGCAAGTAAGTAAGGCATGGGGAAAAATCACCTTGGGAGTGCAATGCATGACACCAAAACCATGGACGATTTATCTGAGTGCGAATATAAAAGTATTTGGTGGCTATTTTATTACCAATAAAGCGGTTAGCATGGGGCAAATATTAACTGAACAGGATATTGTTAAATTACAGGGAGAAGTCAGCAGCCTTCCATCGAGTGTCATCACAGACAAAAAGCAAGCAATTGGCAAGACCATGCTCGCTAGCTATCCTGCCGGAATCAATCTACGGAAGGAAATGTTTAAACTCATTCCAGTGATTCAGCAGGGTCAGTCAATTAAGGTCAGTAGTATCGGAATTGGTTTCACGGTGTCGAATGAAGCAACCGCGCTCAACAACGCAGCAGAAGGTCAGATCGCCAAAGCAAAAACAGCGGGCGGACAAATTATTTCAGGGATAGCAAGAGTGGGTGGCGTTATTGAGGTCAATTGAAGTGAATTTACAATAAAAACATATTACTAAATGAACATGATGGCGATTTGCTTAAATAAGATTAAAGTTTAAAATAAGTGCGCCGTTATAATGGATGTAGATGTATGTAAATCCAACCCCAAAGGTGCCGCTGT
>CAUPNA010000136.1:0-12581 GCA_963512475.1 uncultured Undibacterium sp. | reverse complement strand
GGGTTGGATTTGTTTCCTAATCAAAGCTCAGGTGTTTTGACATCGACCGTGTGGGGCGATGGCTTGATCGATTTGCCAGCAGGTTCAACGATAGCTCGAGGTGACCTCGTCAAATTTATTCCCTTTAGTGCGGTGCTTAATTAAGAATTTAGACATGAAAATTCAATTACGTTTTTTTGCCAGTGTGCGTGAAAAATTAGCGAGTTCAGGAGAGTTGTTGGAACTCCCTGATGAAATCATGAGCGCCAGTCAGGTACGCGCTTTATTGATTGCAAGAGGCGGTGTCTGGGCTGAGGTGTTGGCACCAGATCGTGCCTTGCGTATGGCATATAATCAGCAGATGATACACGGTGATACAGCCTTGCAAGATGGGGGCGAGCTTGCCTTTTTTCCGCCAGTGACGGGTGGTTAGGAATGAGTATGCTGATTTCAGTACAGACTGAAGATTTTGATTTAAGCACAGAGATTACGAAGATGCGTGCGCACAATCCTGCGATTGGCGCGGTGGTGAGTTTTGTGGGGCTGGTTCGTGACTTAAATGAAGGACTGCAAGTGAGTGCGATGGAGCTGGAACATTATCCTGGCATGACCGAAAAATCCTTAGAAATGATCGCGACGCAAGCCATGCAACGTTGGAATCTAATTGACTGCCTGATCATTCATAGAGTAGGTGCTTTACTCGCCTTAGATCAAATTGTTTTGGTAGCTGCCGCTAGCGCACATCGTGGTGAAGCCTTTGCTGCCTGTGAGTTTATGATGGACTACTTAAAAACGGAAGCACCGTTTTGGAAGAAAGAAACCACGCCAGAAGGTGAGCGCTGGGTCGATGCGCGTGTGACCGATGAGACTGCCATGGGTAAATGGCAGCTCGGCACGGATTCAACATCATTATGAACGGGCTCGCTGTCATCGCGGTGGGTGTTGGGGCAGCATTCGGCGCGTCCGTGCGCTGGCTGCTCGGGCTGTGGTTAAATCCGGTGATGGCTAGTTTGCCTTTAGGTACTTTGCTGGCTAATCTGGGTGGTGGTTATGCGATCGGTATTTGTGTGGGATTTTTCTCGGCGCATCCGCAGTTGTCACCAGAATGGAAGCTTTTGATAGTCACGGGTTTTCTCGGTGGCTTAACTACTTTCTCGACTTTTTCCGCAGAGGCTATGGAATTACTACAAAAGAGCGAATGGATGTGGGCCTTTGGTCATAGCGCCTTACATTTAATCGGTTCCATTGCTTGCTGTTTCGCTGGTTTCGCTAGTTGGCGTTTTTTTCAAACTCTCTAAGAAAAAATAAAAATATGTCAGAAAATACCTTGATGTTTCCCCCCGTAGAACCTTACCGTCACGGCCTGTTAGAAGTCGATGCGCTACACACTTTGTATTGGGAGGAGTGCGGCAATCCTGAAGGTCAGCCTGTGCTTTTTTTGCATGGCGGACCGGGTGGTGGTACCTCGCCAACGCATAGACGTTTTTTTGACCCTGCGCATTATCGTATTGTGCTATTCGATCAACGTGGCGCAGGTAAATCGACACCACTAGGCGAATATAGAAATAATACGACCGCGCTCTTGATAGAAGACATAGAGAAAATCCGCACCATGCTGGGCATAGAGCAATGGCTAGTGTTTGGCGGCTCTTGGGGGTCTACGTTGGCCTTAGCTTACGGTGAAGAATTTCCTGATCGTTGCCTAGGTTTTGTGTTGCGCGGCATCTTTTTGTGTACCAAGGCGGAAGTGGATTGGTTTGTGAATGGCATCAATCATTTTTACCCTGAGGTTCATCAGCGATTCGCAGAAGCGATTCCACATTCTGAACGCGGTAATTTATTGCAAGCTTATGTGAAACGCTTGTTCTGTGACGAACCAGCGATTTACAAAGAAGCGGCGCGCCATTGGAGTCGTTATGAAGGCTCATGTCTATTTTTGGAGCCGCAGGCTCAGGCAATAGAAGATTTTGAATCGGATGAAGTCAGTTTAGGTATCGGGCGTCTAGAAGCACATTACATGTTAAATGGTGCTTTCATGGATGAAGATCAGTTGATCAAGAATATCCATAAAATTCGCCACTTGCCCGCAGTGATTGTTCAAGGGCGCTATGACGTGATTTGTCCTCCTGTCTCTGCGTATCGACTGCATCAAGCCTGGCCATCTGCCAAATTACATATGATCGTCAACGCCGGTCATGCTGCCATGGAGCCGGGTATTGCGACCGAACTGGTGCGTGCCACTGAACAATTTAAAATGCATGGGAAATTCTTGTAGTAGGGGCTAATTTCACTTTCGTTTGTAGTTCTGCTCCATTGCATCTACAATGCGCAACTGTTTGCGACGACTGAGCCACTTTGCTTTTGTGCTATTTGTGCTTGTCCTTGCTTGTTTTAACCTTAGTTTCTAGCTTAGTTTCTAAATAGTTTCTAAATAGTTTCTAACTTAGTTTCTAATTACATAAAGAAAATTATGATCCCATCCAATAAATCCCGTAACGCCCGCCAACGTAAGAAGCTGCACGTTGGTGAATTCCAAGAATTCGGTTTTGAATACAAAGCAGAATTGACTAAAGAACTAGATTCAGACCAAGAAGCGCAATTAATTCATACGTTTTTGGAAGAGTTGATTGAAGTACGTGACTTGGCCTTGAGCGGTTGGTTGACGACGGGTTTTGTCTGCAAGTTCGGCCCTGGTTCCACTACCGATCAAGATCGTGAAGCCTTGAAAGCATGGATGACTGCCCGTCCTGAGTTTAAAAACGTCGAAGTAGGCGCATTGAAAGATGCTTGGTACTCGCCTATGGATACCGAATTTGCAGAGTAAGGCGTTTGAAATTTTTTCAAGCCGTTTCTGTACAAGGTTGCACCAAAGAGAGCTTCGGCTCTCTTTTTTTATATCTACGTCCGCATAGCAAGTGATTGATACGATTTGGTGTGTCACCAAAAGCAAAAAAGCCGAACAAAATGTTCGGCCTTCTCGTCTAAAGCAAACTAAACACGAATAATTAATTACCCACCACGACGCATCATTTCAAAAAACTCTGCGTTGTTCTTAGTTGCTTTCATCTTATCCAAGATGAATTCCATCGCCTCGATCTCGTCCATGCTATACAAGAGCTTACGCAAGATCCAGATTTTTTGAAGCTGATCAGGTTTAATCAACAACTCTTCACGACGTGTGCCGGATTTGTTGAGATTGATCGCTGGGTAAGTACGTTTTTCAGCAAGACGACGTTCCAAATGCACTTCCATATTGCCTGTGCCTTTGAATTCTTCGTAGATCACGTCATCCATACGGCTGCCAGTTTCAATCAGAGCCGTCGCGATAATCGTTAAGGAGCCACCTTCTTCAACATTGCGTGCTGCACCGAAGAAGCGTTTTGGACGTTGTAGGGCGTTGGCGTCAACACCACCAGTCAAGACTTTGCCTGAAGCTGGAATCACAGTGTTATAAGCACGTGCCAAACGGGTGATGGAGTCCAACAAAATCACCACGTCTTTTTTCATCTCGACCAAACGCTTGGCTTTTTCCAAGACCATTTCAGCGACTTGTACGTGACGTGTAGCGGGTTCATCGAACGTAGATGCAACGACTTCGCCGCGCACGGAACGCTGCATCTCAGTTACTTCTTCTGGACGTTCGTCGATCAGTAATACGATCATCGTCACATCTGGATGATTGGTCGTAATCGCGTGGGCGATGTGTTGCAACATCACAGACTTACCAGATTTTGGTGAGGCGACTAATAAGCCGCGCTGACCTTTACCGATAGGGGCGATCAAATCGATGATACGACCTGTCGTGTTCTCTTCACCACGCATATCGCGTTCGAGTTGCAAGATCTTGTTCGGGTGGAGTGGTGTTAAGTTTTCAAACAGAATACGGTGTTTGGACATCTCTGGCGCTTCGCCATTGACCTTGTCTACTTTCACCAGGGCGAAATAACGTTCGCCGTCTTTGGGTGTTCTGACTTCACCTTCAATTGAATCGCCTGTGTGCAAATTGAAACGGCGGATTTGTGAAGGGGAAATATAAATATCGTCGGTGGATGCCATGTAGCTGGCATCGGGCGAGCGCAAAAAGCCAAAGCCGTCAGGCAAGACTTCGAGGGCACCATCGCCAAAAATTTGTTCGCCGCCTTTAGCGCGCTTTTTTAAGATCGCGAACATCAATTCTTGCTTACGCATACGCGCAGCATTATCGATATCGAGACCAATGGCCATTTCTAACAGTGCGGAGACGTGTAAGGCCTTTAATTCAGATAAATGCATGTTGTGAGTGTCCCGGGATGGGAGTGTGAGGTGGGGGAGTGAACAGAAGTGAAAAAACGAACTACTGGATGATTAGAAAACTGCAGAGCGGGTTTGATTCCGGTCGCTACTTATACTTTATGGCGGTACACCAATTTCAGCGTATTGTAAGACTTAATTCAGACGATGTAAAAACTTTCTTGTAACATCGTCTGAAAATAATGATCTACGGCAGAATACTAGCTTAAATGTTGCTGTCGATAAAGGCGGTTAATTGGCCTTTTGCCAGAGCGCCTACCTTCTGTGCGGCTGCTTCGCCGTTTTTGAACAGAATCAGCGTTGGAATGCCACGAATACCAAATTTTGCTGGCACGGCTTGATTCGCATCAACGTCCATTTTAGCAATAGTGATTTTGCCGTCATATTCTTTGGCAACTTCCTCTAAGATCGGTGCAATCATCTTGCAAGGACCGCACCATTCAGCCCAGAAGTCCACCAGGACTGGTTTGTCAGATTTTAATACATCAGCTTCAAAGGATGCATCGCTTACATAAATGATATTGTCGCTCATAGAATTCTCGTTATTCTGGTTAATCTCTAAAAGAGGGGGGGTAAATAAATTAAATCAGGGATTGAACTTTGGGGTATTTCCGCCCATTTCAAGTGCGCCTTTTTGTCATTTCTCTGGGGCGAAAACACTTTTATGAATTAATGCGGCGTTGACAGTGGTAAATAATACCCTATTTTTAAAAAAGTGGCTTATTTACTGATTTTTCCTGATTCCAGCCGCATTTTGTGACAGTGCTCGCATAAAATGCCTGATCGGATTTTTTCCTCCTCGCTACTAAGCTCAATTATTAAGACTTTTTAGCACTGACGACTATTCATAATCAAACTCCATGGCAAGAATCACCCGACTCATCCCCGTTTCTGCGCAGTTCTGGAACCACGTTGCACGCGAATTTATACAAGCGCGTCGCCTAGCGCAATTACCTGTAGATTTGTTTTCTACGCCAGAGACAATACAAAGCAATGATTTTTCTGATGTCAGGGTCGTTGTGCCAACGTTTGAACACGCACATTTATTGTTACGAGCATTGAGTCAGGAGTTAGGCAGCCATTTTATTCCTCCGCGCATACAAACGATGTTTGCCTGGCTGGGAATGCAGCCGCCACACAGCGCTTCTGTGAATGCAAATAGTGAACGTTTGATGCGCTTGTATTCTGAATTGCGCCAACATGCCTGGCTGAAGAAATTATTTGGTGCAAAACGCAATACGGATCTGCTGCCACTGGCGCAGACTTTATTGACTTTGTCCGATGAGTTGACGCAGGTTTGGCTAGCTAAAGTTTTAGACAGCAAACAGGAAATTCATACTGAAAAAATGCAAGCTACCTGGCATGAGGCGTTGGCGCAATTGCCTTTGCCTGTGCAGAAAATCGTTTCAGATGAAACGCAATTGGTGTGGACCTTATGGCAAGGGCAGCTCGATCAGCATGATCAAACGGTACAAGAATTTCAGCACATGATGCGGCTAGCGCAAAGTGCCAGTGCCGACTTATTTTGGATTGCGCCGACCATGCCAAATGCATTGGAAGAAGCTTTCTTGCAAGCTTACCAGCTGCATCAACAAGTCCACCTTTACAGTATCGATTGGTATGCATCCGCAGTGCCTGAATCTATGCGCTTAGCATGGAATGATTTATGTTCATCAGAGGCGCCTGATACGAAATCTATCGCGCCCGCATCATTTGATTGGCAGCGTTTGCGTTTATGTGAGCTTCATAGCTTAGAGCAAGAGGCTGAGCAAGCTGCGCAAACCATCGTGGAATGGATACAAGCGGGTAAACAAAAAATTGCGGTGATCGCCCAAGATCGTGTGGTCTCACGTCGCTTGCGTGCCTTGTTAGAACGGGCAAATGTAATCGTCGCCGATGAAACAGGTTGGAAACTTTCAACTACACGCGCTGCAGCTGCTTTGGCAGCCTGGTTTGAACTGCTAGCAACACGTGCCGATACTATCGCCTTACTAGATTTTCTTAAATCCCCGTTTTTGCCATGCCAACTAGAAGCAGTTGATGCTGCTGATCCGGAGTCATCAGGGTCTATCGATAAAGCCGATCTCATCATGGATATCGAGCTTGTCTTACGCAGAAATAATGTTGTAGGCGGGTGGGATGCCGTACTGTCCACTTTGGAACGTCAACCGCAGGCACGAGAATGGGTAGCAGGGATCGCACGTCTCGCCCATACTTATGCAAGCAGTTCCAGTGCATCCCGTCGTAGCCTAAAGGACTGGACAACGATCAGCATGCAAAGCTTTGATACGCTTGGTATGCAAGCCTTGTTGCAACAAGATGTGGCGGGTGCGCAGGTGCTGCAGATGTTGCAGACCTTGGGTTCTGATTGTCATGGCCTGGATACGCATTTTAGTTTCTCTGAGTGGCGTGCTTTCATTAATCTGCAAATGGAAGCTACACCGTTTAAATTGGAACAAGTCGATCAGCGCGTCGTGATGTTGCCTTTAAACGGCGCGCGCTTGCGTCATTTTGATGCCGTGTATCTGATTGGTGGTGACGCTAAACATTTGCCTTCAAAGGCACAAGAAACGCTGTTTTTTACCAATGCTGTCCGACGCGAGTGTGGTCTGGTCACGCGCGAGGAGCGGCAGTTGCAACAGCAGCGCGATTTTGCCGAGTTGATTTTGTCGAATACCGAGGTGGTTCTTTCGTGGCAATCGCAAATTAATGGGGAGCTTAATGCTGTCAGTCCTTGGGTAGAACAGGTTAATTTGGCTTTGGCTCGTCAAAACTTAGCGGTGCTAAACAATCATGGATTACCTCTGGCCGAGCATCGTTTGCAAGCTCAGTTGCCTACGCAGCCTAAACCAAGTGCGGTAGCATTAATGCCGACCACTTTATCTGCTAGTGGTTTGAGTAGTTTGATTGCTTGTCCCTACCAATTTTTCGCGGGGCGCATGTTGAAGTTGGCGGCGATTGATGAATTGTCCGATATGCCAGAGAAGCGTGACTATGGCGATTGGTTGCATGCGATTTTGAAGTCTTATCACGATCAATTGCAAAAGGATGAAATTCCCTTAGCCGGTGATAGGAGTGGTTTGCTAAATACCATCTCCGATACTTGGTTTGCCCGCGTCTTAAAACATAGTCCTGCTGCTTTAGGCTATAGCGTACGTTGGCGAAAAGTGATTCCAGCCTATGTCGAGTGGGCCAATCAGCATGAGGCGGACGGTTGGCAATTTGCCTTTGGCGAAATCTGGGCAGAAGCACAATTGCAATGGGATGAAGGCGAAATTAAATTGCGTGGTCGGGTCGATCGTATCGATGAACGTCATTTGGATAATGGTGAAGTGGAACGCGCTGTACTCGACTACAAAACCAAAACCAAAAGTTCGCTCAAGACGCGCTTAAAATATTTTGACGATCATCAACTGGCTTTTTACGGCCTATTGCAACCTGTGATTGAATCGGTTGCGGCCGATGGCGAGAGCGAGACTGGTGCCACTAAGCTGTTGTTAGAGGCACCCGATACAGCAAGTTACGTCGCCTTAGAATTAGAGCGGGAAAAGACAGGCGAGGTTGAAGCGCAAGAGTACAGCTTATGGAAAATCGAATTGGAACAAGCAATACGAAAAAATATGCAAGCCATTCAGCATGGTGCAGCCTTGCCTGCTCAAGGCGTAGAGAGTGTTTGTCAATATTGCGATGTACGTGGCTTGTGTCGTAAAGGAGCATGGTAATGAATTCGCTCTCGGACATGAACACAGCGCAAGCGTATGAACTCAATGGACAAGCGGTAGAAGCTGCACAGTTCACTGCAACAGCGTGCGATCCGCACCGTTCGGTGGTGGTGGAGGCTTGCGCAGGTAGTGGTAAGACTTGGTTGTTGGTTGCGCGTATGTTACGTCTGTTATTGGACGGGGCCGAGCCTGCGGAGTTATTGGCGATTACCTTTACCCGTAAAGCTGCACAAGAAATGCGACATCGATTGATGGAATTGTTGGCCGAATTGGCCTTAGCGGATGACGTAGTTGCTGCGACTATTTTGCGTGAACGCGGTGTGTCTGAAAAGGAGTTGCCGATTTGTTTACCACGCGCCCGTAAGCTCTATGAAAATCTATTGAACAATCCGCAAGGCTTGTCGATGGATACCTTTCATAGTTGGTTTGGACGCCTATTGCAATTGGCGCCATTGGCTTCTGGTGTGCCGCATGGATTTACCCTGGTCGAAGCGACGGGTAGTTTGCAACGTGAAGCATGGGGACAATTGATGCAGCAGATTGGCGTGCAAATCGTGCCTGAAGTAGTTGGCGCTGCCGATGAGAATGGTGAAGTAAGTGGGAATGAAGATGCTGCGCCAGCTAAGATTAAGCAGCAGCTCCTGTACCTGTACGAAGTACTCGGTGATTTCACCGCAAAAGTGATGCTCGACGCTTTTATTGAGAAGCGAGCCGAATGGTGGGCCGTGACCCAAGATCGTTCCGCGCAAGCGCCTCTGCAGCAGTTGTTGGATTTGATGGGCGACGATGCGCAATTCGATGCTCGGCTTCGCGTATGGCAGGATCATGCTTTGCTAGAACGCGTACAGCAGGTTGGTATCTGTTTAGGAAAAGGTAGCCCGGAAAATCAAAAACGCGGTGTCGCGATTGAAACTGCGCTAACGACTGCGCGTCAGGTTTTAGCGCAAGGCGATGATGTCAGTCTCGACCATTTCGCTGCTTTAGCAAATGAGTTTTATGGCGCAGACGGTACGAATCGAAAAAATCGTAAAACCAAGGCCTTAAGTTTGGCGATTACCGCCTGGTTAGGTGCTGACAATGAAGATGCCTTTCACGATGAATGCAATGCAATTGCTGAAACGCTCAAGGTATTAGAAAAACGCAGTAAGGAAGCATCGGTATTGCGCTTGAATGAAGCCTTATTTATTGTTGGGCAGGCCTATTTAAATTGTTATCAAAGCTTAAAAGCGGAGCAACGTGCGCTTGATTTTGCCGACTTGGAATGGCAAGCCTATCGTCTCTTGAGTCATGACGCTTTTGCGGCGTATTTACACGGACGTTTGGACGCGCGCTACAAACACATTTTGCTCGATGAGTTTCAAGATACCAATCCTTTGCAATGGAATATTATCAGCGCCTGGCTCGATGCGTATGGCGCTGACACGGCTCGACCTACGGTGTTTATCGTGGGAGATCCTAAACAATCGATTTACCGATTTCGACGCGCTGATCCGCGTGTCTTTGTCGCAGCACGTGAAATGTTGGCGGGGCAAGGTGCTGCAATCTTGCGTACCAATCAAACACGCCGAAACGCGCCTGTGATAGTGGAAGTATTGAATCAAGCGATGGTAGGTAATCCAATCTATTCGGCGCAAACCACAGCAGCGACTATGGTGGGAACCGTATTGCGCTTACCTTTGATTCGCGATCAAATGTCTAATACAAAAGAAGAGGGCGCAAGTAGTCCTTTTCCTCTACGCGATCCTTTGACCACGCCTGCCGAAGAGGAGGACGATGTGCGGCGTTATCAGGAGGGGCAGCAATTAGCGCAAGCTTTATTGCAATTGCGCGCTGAATCGAACGCTGAATCGAAAGCCAATTTGCGATGGTCAGATGTGATGTTATTAGTTCGACGTCGTAGTAATTTGGCTTCGTATGAAAAAGCATTGCGCGAAGCCGGTATTCCTTTTGTTTCAAATCGTCGCGGTGGATTACTTTCTACCTTAGAAATCGCAGATTTGATCGCTTTGCTGAATTTTTTGATGACACCGGGTGACAATCGGGCGCTCGCCCATGTGCTGAAATCCCCCATGTTTGCTGCCAGTGATGAGGATTTGATCGCCTTAGCGCAACGTAGTGAATCTTCTTGGTGGAAGCGGCTCTTGGGGGTGACCAGTGCAATTGGTGAGGATGACCTTGTATCGCAGGCTTTGTTGTGGGCTGCGTTTTTGTTGCAAACCTGGATGCAGGCTGCACATGACCTGCCTGTACATGACTTGCTGGACAGAATTTTGCACCAAGGGGATCTGGTGCAACGTTATGCGCAAGCGGCTCCTGCAACAAATCGTGCGCAGATCATCGGTAATATCACTGCGTTTACCGAGTTGGCATTAAATATGGATGGTGGACGTTATCCTAGCCTTCCTAAATTTATCGCCGCTTTAAGAGAGTTTGATAAAGGGGCAGAAAATGATGCGCCAGATGAGTCGAATATCGGTGGTGGTATCGATGCGGTGCGTATTTTGACTATTCATAGTGCCAAAGGTTTGGAAGCTAAAGTGGTCGCGATGCTTGATTCTAATCATAGCGACGCGGCAAAAGATCATATTGGCATTCTATGTGCATGGCCTTTGCATGAAGGCGGCGAAAAGCATTTTTCCGCTTTTGGCAAAAAAGATGAAAGAGGTGCTGCGCGCGATACTTTATTCAAAGCGGAGGACGAGCAAGCTGAGCAGGAAAATTGGAATCTGCTATACGTAGCGGTCACTCGTGCTAAGCAAATATTAATCGTGAGTGGCATCGCTAGCGACAAAGCAGCAGATAGAACGAGTGAGCATCCAGGCGTACAGCAAGGAAGTTGGTATCAGCGCTTCAACCATTTAGAGGAAGCGGAGGTGGTAGCGCAAAGCTCAAATGCATCGAATAGTGGACAAGAATCTTTTTCGCTACAGGTGTTTACGCCGCCAGATTTGGCATTGCCAAGTTCGGTGCCAATTGTTATGCAAACCGCCGAACAGATTGAAGGTATCGCCTTACATGCTTTGATGGAACGATTGACCGACAGTGGGAACAAGATCTGGCCTATCAAAGTACCAGCAGCGGAAGTGATTTCCTCTTGGTTGCCCTGTGCGTTGCCCGTGGCAAAACTAGTGCGGGAACAAGCGATGGCGATTCTTAAGAATCCGCATCTACAGAAATTTTTTGATGCGCGCCAATTTGATTTCGCCAGGAATGAGATGGATATCGTGTTTCAACAACAGATTTTGCGTTTAGATCGCTTAGTTGTGTTGTCTGATTCCGTATGGATTTTGGACTATAAACGTCAATTATCTAACCAGCAAGAAGCAGGCTATCAAGCACAATTAGAGACTTATCGAGAAGCACTACAGGCGATTTATCCTATGAAAACCATTAAGACCGCTTTGATATTAGGTGACGGTAGTTTGGTGGAATTTGCCGATCAGGGATTTGTTGTCTGAGCTTGCTTGATGTTGCCTAATGTTGCCTGATGTTGCTTAAGGGCAGTTTCTAAGCATGAAAATGAAGCGGCTCAATTAAGCAGCGTAATTAAGCAGCACAATTGTATGTTAATACCCCTTATAATTAAAGACGCGTTCTTTTCGAAGATGATGTCGCTTTGACCCGATTTGACCAATGCTCGCCATATTTTTTATTATTTCGTACTTTTTGCCAAGAATTTGCCAAGATGATTTCTGAATTTGAATTACTCGCAGAAAAGGTCAACCGCTTAGCGGAGCTGACTCAAACCCTGCGCCTGGAAAATGCGGCACTGCGTCGTACGGCAGTTGATCTCGCTTCTGAGAATAAAACCTTGCGTGAACGTGTGCAAGAGGCGCACGGTCGGGTTGAAGCGATTCTTGCTCAATTACCAGCTGATGATATGAAGGATGTAGCATGAGTGAAGCTAAAGCGATTCAAATTGATGTCAACATTATGGGACAAACTTACAAGTTGTCTTGTAAAGAAGGTGAAGATCGTGCGCTGCAGCAAGCGGCGTCTTATCTTGATGAAAAGATGTCCGGCATCCGTGATGCCTCCAAAGTAAAAGGGACGGACAGAATCGCGGTCATGGCCGCATTAAGTATGGCGATTGATTTGCTGGCAACCAAGGCTCACGATGGTCCACTTTCGGGTTTAAGTATAGGTGAAGTAAAACAAAAAATTGTGGCGATGAGTGACACTATTGATCAGGCGCTAACACTGCAAGAAAATCTATTTTAAGTACGCGCTTTATTGTTTAATACAATGAAAGAAATCGGAAAAAATTATAATATTTTTCTGATTTCGGAATAAATAAGGAGTAAACTACGTGCTCCTACCGTGTTCGCCAGTGCCATATATTCCTTGAACCATTTATGTGCATAGGCTGTGGAAATTGTTCGATGGTGTGAGCGTCGCTTATGTCCGATGAACCCGATTTGAACTGACCATGGCCGACTTGAACCGCCAGGTTCAGGATGCCGGCACAGCGGCACTGGTGGGAACTAATTCATTTGTATGAAAAAGCACTTATCATCGCTGATAAGTGCTTTTTTTATGTGTATTGTTTTGTCCTGAAGATCCTGTATTGAACCCAGAATTTCCATTAGG
>CAUPNA010000135.1:0-12610 GCA_963512475.1 uncultured Undibacterium sp. | reverse complement strand
TCGCGAGGCGGCCCGACCTTCGCTGAAACCTGCTACACCATGATAGGTGCGCACCCGTAACGATTTTAACGTGTATTTAGTTAAAAAGGTAATGAATTCTGAGGTCGTTTCACTGTATCGCTGGCTTAAAAGTGCAGGTTTAACTTCCTTAAGTAAAAAGTTGAAAGCGAAATTTCTTACTTTTTACATTGCAATCTAATTATTGGTGACCTGTTTACTAAATTCACTAAACTTCATTAATTTTGTGCTAAAAGATTGAAATAAAGATAGCACTTCGTTATAAGGATAGGTGTGGTTTAGAGGTCTTTCTGCTGATTTATATGGGAGGTATTTATGTTGCGATGTGTCCTAGTTTTATGTCTTGTTTTGCTTAGTTCTCCAACTTTGGCTGAGATGAAAACAGTTACATTGCCCATCATTCCACTCCCGCACAATATAGTCAGTCAGCATGGCTTTTTCAAATTGAGTCCGCAAGTGCAGGTTTATGCTGCGGATGCTGCCTCGCAAAGTAATGCAAAATTATTGATCGCGGCTTTGGCATCAACGCAAAAATGGCAACTCACCTTGCATCAAGGTCTGCCTACCAAAAAGATACGCAATGCCATTGTGTTTCGGGCACCCAAGGCTGCGCAGGTTAAGGATGAATCCTATCAACTTAATATTCAGCCACATGGTATTGAATTAGTGGGGAGTGAACATGGACAGTTTTACGCATTGCAAAGCTTGCTACAGCTATTGCCTATGCAAGGCCAGGCACATATTCAATTACCTTTGACTCAAATACAGGACCAGCCTCGCTTTGTTTGGCGCGGTATGCATCTGGATGTAGGGCGTCATATGTTTAGCGTAGAGTTCATTAAAAAATTATTAGATCAGATGGCCGTCTATAAGCTCAATACTTTTCATTGGCATTTGACGGAAGATCAAGGCTGGCGGATAGAGATTAAGCGCTATCCAAAGTTGACAGAGATCGGTGGATTTCGTAAGGAAACAACGAAAGACAGAAACTATCAACCCTATATTGGAGACGGCGAACCTTACGGCGGTTTTTATACGCAAGAACAGATCAGAGAAGTTGTGGCGTATGCAAAGACGAAACATATCAACGTGGTTCCAGAAATAGAATTGCCCGGACATTCTTTGGCGGCTTTGGCGGCCTATCCCGAGTTGGCGTGTACGCCAGGGCCATTTGAGGTGGGTACTAACTGGGGAATTTTCGAAGATATTTACTGCCCTAGCGAACAAACTTTTACTTTTCTGGAAAATGTATTGACCGAAGTGATCGATCTTTTTCCCTCTCAGTATATTCATATCGGTGGTGATGAAGCGCCTAAAACGCGCTGGAAGGCGAGTCCTTTAGCACAAGAAGTGATGCGACGCGAAGGTTTAAAAAATGAAGAGGAATTGCAAAGCTATTTCATCCGGCGTGTCGAGAAATTCATCAACAGCAAAGGCAAGCGCCTGATCGGGTGGGATGAAATCTTGGAGGGCGGCCTCGCTCCCAACGCCACCGTAATGTCTTGGCGAGGTGAAGAGGGCGGAATCGCTGCGGCAAAAGAAGGGCATGACGTGATTATGAGTCCTACCTCTTGGTGCTATTTTGATGCCGGACAAGGTCCTAAAGAGCAAGAGATGTGGCAGTTGGGCGGGGAGATTAGTTTGGAAAAAGTGTATTCGTATAACCCTGTTCCAATCGCATTAACGGCGACACAACAAAACCGAATACGAGGGGTGCAGGCAAATGTCTGGACTGAGTATCTGCGCACCCCTGAAAAAATAGAATACATGGTCTTTCCCCGTATTCTCGCGATGGCGGAAGTCGCTTGGTCTAAGCAAGAACAACGTCAATTTACGCATTTCGAACAAAGAATTGCACCGCATTATTCACGCTTGAGCGCGCAGAAAATTGCTTATCGTATTCCTCGGCCACAAGGATTGGATCAGATTATATTGAAAGGCGATGAAGCAGTGTTGAATTTGAAATCCCCTGTTGCGGGAAGTAAAATGTATTTCAGTTTGGATGGTAGTGCACCTGATTCGGATACATCACTCTACAAGAAGCCTGTCAGCTTCAAAGCCAGTTCGGCTAAGCCGGTTGTAGTGAAGGTCTTGACCGTATTGCCGGATGGTCGTCGCAGTGCGGTGCAACAAGTGCAAGTGCCGTTGGCGAAATAAGCTGTGGTACGTCAATTTATAATTTTTTTATGGTATGAAGTCGAAAGAGGGGAATGTACGTACATTTCCCTCAACCTCTCCATTTAATCAGCTCCCGCCTACCGGCAATGCTGTCGTATCTTTAATCTGCTGTAAGGCAAAACTGGATTTCACATCTAATACTGCCGGATGTTTTAAAAGTGTGTCCATCATGAAACGCGAGAAGTGGTTCATGTCCTCAACCCGTACTCGTAGCAGATAGTCCATTTCCCCTGTCATGGCGTAGCAGGCGACGACTTCTGGCCATTGCTCTACTGAGGCTGCAAAGTCGATGCGTGGTGAGCGTGTGTTGCCTTTTGAGGGCGTATCTGTATGCTTGTCTAAACGGACATTGATGTAGGCAAGTAAGCCCAAACCAATTTTTTCTGCCTCAATCAGTGCGACATACTTGCGGATTACACCGGCGTCTTCTAATCTTTTAATGCGACGTAAGCAAGGTGAGGGCGAAAGATTGACTCTTTCGGCTACTTCTTGATTGGTGAGTCTGCCATCGACCTGCAAAATCGCCAAAATCTTGCGGTCAATTTTATCCAATTCTATTTTCGTCATTTTGTGCTCTATATTTGACATTAGTCGCAATATTATTGCTCAAATAATTGAAATTGTGCAGAATTTTGGAATTTTATGGCGTTCTCTAAGCTTTATACTGGCAAATTGATTTGGCGCAAGTGATCTGTTTTATTGTCATGCTGTGGGTCAATGAATTGAGAATCACCAGCTTGCATTGCGCGCCATAAAAACAAATTTTACCTCGGAGATAAAAATGGATTTACAAACTTGGGACAACCCTATGGGGACAGACGGTTTCGAATTTATCGAATATGCCGCACCTGATCCAAAAGAACTGGAAAAATTGTTTTTAGAAATGGGTTTTGCGGCGATTGCGAAACACCGCACCAAGAATGTCACTCTGTATCGTCAAGGCGATGTGAACTTCCTCATCAATGCTGAACCAGATTCTTTTGCTCAGCGTTTTGCACGTAAACATGGTCCTTCTGTTTGCGCATTTGCGATCCGCGTTAAAGATGCTAATTTTGCTTATAAGCGTGCATTGGAGTTAGGTGCCTGGGGTTTTGACAACCAGACTGGCCCTATGGAATTGAATATTCCAGCGATCAAAGGTATCGGCGATTCTTTGATTTATTTTGTGGATCGTTGGCAAGGTAAAGATGGTGCCGCGGAAGGTGCTATCGGTAATATCAGTATTTATGACGCGGATTTTGTGGCGATCCCAGGTGCAGATCCGCATCACAAAGGAAATGGCTTAACGTACATCGATCACCTGACACATAATGTGCATCGTGGCCGTATGGCAGAGTGGTCTGATTTCTACGAAACTTATTTTAATTTCCGCGAAATTCGTTACTTCGATATCGCTGGCAAATTGACTGGTTTGAAATCAAAAGCCATGACATCACCTTGTGGCAAAATCCGCATTCCTATCAATGAGTCTTCAGACGACAAATCTCAAATCTCTGAATACCTCGATTTGTACCATGGCGAAGGTGTGCAACATATCGCGATGGGTCCCGATAATGTGTACAAGACTGTTGCGGACATGAAGGCGTCTGGCGTTACTTTCCAAGACACGATAGATACCTACTATGATCTGGTTGACCGTCGTTTGCCAGGACACGGTGAGAACGTCGAAGAGTTGCGCAAATTGCGTATCTTAATGGATGGTAAGAGTACAGAAACTTCACGTGAATTGTTATTGCAAATTTTTACGACGACGGTAATCGGTCCTATCTTCTTTGAAGTGATTCAACGCAAAGGTGATCAAGGCTTTGGTGAGGGAAATTTCCGCGCCTTGTTTGAATCGATTGAGCTGGATCAGATACGTCGCGGTGTATTGAAAGATGATACTAAAACTACAGCGTAATGGTATAGCTTAAGGCCGCAGCTTAAGGCCGCAGAATAATACGCGCTAAGTTTTATTCGTAGATTAAAAAAGCTGACATCCTTGTTGGCTTTTTTTTGGAGACAAAAATGGAAACCTCAGTTTCAAACGAAGACTTTCTCGCCACCGTAGCAGAGAAATCAAACGGCGCAGCTTTGCGTGGCGACTACGAGCATATGGATGCGCATTATGTCGTGCAACAAGACTGGGCAGCTTACACTGAAGAAGAGCATGATTTATGGCGCAAGCTGTATCAACGTCAGGCGGCCTTATTGCCGGGGCGTGCCTGTGATGAGTTCATAGAAGCACTGGCTAAAATGGACATTAGTGCCGGTATTCCCGTGTTTGAGAAAACCTCAAAAGCATTATTCGAAGCTACGGGTTGGACCATCGTCGCTGTGCCAGGTTTGATTCCAGAATTAACCTTCTTTGATCATTTGGCGAATCGTCGTTTCCCAGTAACTGTTTGGTTGCGCAAGCCCGAAGAATTCAATTACATTGTCGAGCCTGATGTATTCCATGATTTTTTTGGTCATGTACCTTTGTTATTTAGTCCGGTTTTCGCTGATTACATGCAGCGTTACGGTCAAGGCGGATTAAAAGCCATGCGACTCGGTGGCTTGGATGAGTTGGCGCGCTTGTATTGGTACACGGTGGAGTTCGGTTTGATTAATACGTCGGAGGGGATTCGTATTTATGGTGCTGGTATTTTGTCCTCTGGTGGAGAAGTAGAATATTGCCTAACACCTGGTACGACCTCGCGCCACATTCGTTTGGATATTGAACGTTGTTTGCGTACCTTGTATAAGATCGATTCGTATCAAGAGACTTATTTTGTGATTGATAGTTATCAGCAATTGTTTGATGGTACCGCACCCGATTTCACGCCGATTTATGAAAGACTAAAATCGATGGACGTCTTGCCAGCGAATACTTTGCTGGATGGGGAAGTTGAATTGTTATCGACTGCTCGCTAGCGGATCTCTACGGTTCGCCGTAACTAAAAAAAGCCGTATTCTTTTTGAGAATGCGGCTTTTTGTATTTCAGTGATGCGTATCCTGAAAGTTTGTCTTTGATTCTTTGTAGACATTGGCTTCACCTTCTGGGCGCGTCTTAAATCGACGATGAGTCCAGAAATATTCAGCGGGCATTTTCAGAATTTCTGCTTCGATATAGGCGTTCATGTAACGGGTTGAGCTGACTATATCGTCATGCGGATAGTTACTCCAAGGCTGGTCAAATTTAACATCCCAGCCATCATATCCAGGACGTATGCTGGCAATCACAGGAATCACTTTTGCATGAGTCGCTGCGGCTATTCTAGGCAATGCTGTCAAGGTCGCAGCGGGTACGCCAAAGAAGGAAACAAATTCTGCATCTTTACGACCAAAATCCATATCCGGCAACATAAAAAATGGCAGATTGTCGCGCATGGCACGAATGATAGGTTTGACGCCCTCAGCGCGTGAGAAAAGCTTCACAGGGCGGAAACGTGAACGCCCTTGACGCAACGCCTTGTCAAAGGTTTTGTTGCGCTGTGTCGTGTAGATAGAGCACAAAGAAGATTCCAGCATTACCGCTACACCTGCCACGTCGAGACTGACAAAATGAGGACACATGAAGATCGTTGGACTACTTACCATCTGAGCCATGGGCATACTGTAGTCGATATGAATCAGTTTGCGTAGGCGTTGTTCCGAAGACCACCACAAAATGCCACGCTCTAATACGCTACGCACATAAACTTGAAAATGGCGTTGTGTGATCTTCACCCGTTCGCTTTCAGGCATGTCTGGGAAGCAAAGGCGCAAATTGGTCAGGCAAATATGGCGACGTCGTTTTAAAGTTAAGAACAACAGGCTACCTAAGCCTTCACCAATACGTGCCAAGATGGGCAGTGGCAACCAGTGCAACAGCCACATAATAATTAAAACAAATCTCATGCGTTTTCCTGTACTCGAATATCGTCAGGGCCCGCCACGCCATCTGGTTTTTTATAACGGTGATAGCTCCAGAAATATTGACTGGGTGCTTTCGCGATAAGTTTTTCCATCGCAGTGTTTATTGCCCGTGCCTGTTGTGCGGAATCACCATCCAAAGACTCTTCGAATGGGACAAAGCGTTGTATGAAGCCGCGTCCTAAAGGCAGACGTTCGGCATACGTCAAAATGATAGGTGCGCCAGTCATCGCGGCTAATTTAGCAGACAAGGTCATGGTGTAAGCCGCTTGCCCAAAAAAGTTAGCCCAAACGCCTTCACCTTCTTGCGGCACCTGATCTGGCAACAAGCCTATCGCTTCGCCTTTTTTTAAAGCTTTTGCTAATGCACGTACGCCTGAGAGATTGGCCGGCGCCAATAACATGCCGCTGGAAGCGCGCGCATCTTCAAGCAAGGGCTTGAGCGCTTCTTTGCGTGGAGGGCGATATAAGACCGTCATTTTGGTGCGCAAGGCAATGGATTTGCCGGACAATTCAAAACAACCTAAGTGTGGCGTCAAAAAGATTACCCCTTTTTTTGCATCGATTGCGGCCTGGGCGATTTCCCAATTTTCTAAAGTCACTTTAGCGGCTAGACGTTCAGGTTTGCCCAACCAGATTAAGGGTAATTCCGTAATATTTTTGCCCGCTTCGCGCAGCGCTACATCTAGTTTGTTTTCATATCCAGCCAATGCCATATTGCTACGCATACGCTTTCGATACTTGGGTGATAAAGCATAGACCAGATAGCCGAGCACGACACCGAGAAAGTGTAAAACGGGAAGAGGAAAGATCGAAAAGAAGCGGAACAGACGAATTAGCATGAGTCTGGGAGTGATGGTGAAATACTAAGAATGGTGGATATTTTCATATTGATACACCTCAAAGATCTAAGGCGATTCGACACGAATTCTATAAGAGGCGTAAAATAGCACATATTGGCAACTGAATGAAATGATTCCAAGTTATCGGAATTGCATTTTGATTGCCCCCGCCGAGTTAAACAGACAACTTGCGAAGCGGGTAATAAATTTCGCTAAAGCGTCGCAGGAACTCTTTCTTACTGCGACTTAACGTCACATTTTATAGGAGCCTGCGATGGCAAATGATTTTCTCTTCACCTCAGAATCCGTTTCTGAAGGTCACCCAGACAAAGTTGCGGATCAGATCTCTGATGCGATTTTGGATGCTATTTTCGAACAAGATCCACGTTCCCGCGTTGCGGCTGAAACCTTAGTCAATACTGGCTTGGTAGTTTTGGCGGGTGAAATCACAACGAACGCACACGTTGATTATATTCAAGTCGCGCGCGATACAATCAAGCGTATAGGTTACGACAATACCGAATACGGTATCGATTACAAAGGTTGCGCTGTTTTAGTCGCTTATGACAAGCAGTCGAATGATATCGCGCAAGGTGTCGATCATGCCTCTGACGATCACTTAAATATCGGCGCTGGTGATCAAGGTTTGATGTTTGGGTATGCCTGCGATGAAACGCCAGAGCTCATGCCTGCACCAATTTACTACGCGCATCGTTTAGTCGAGCGCCAAGCACAGTTGCGTAAAGATGGGCGTTTGCCTTTCTTGCGACCTGATGCCAAAGGCCAGGTCACGATGCGTTATGTCGATGGTAAACCGCATAGTATTGATACGGTCGTATTGTCAACCCAGCATAGCCCGGATCAAAGTGACGGCAATAAAATGAAGCCCTCTTTTGTCGAGGCGATCATTGAAGAAATTATCCGTCCGGTATTGCCCGCAGAATGGTTGAAAGATACTAAGTTCCTGATCAATCCTACCGGCCGTTTTGTCGTTGGTGGTCCACAAGGCGATTGCGGTTTAACTGGTCGTAAAATTATTGTCGATACCTACGGCGGTGCCTGTCCACATGGCGGCGGTGCATTCTCAGGTAAAGATCCTACTAAGGTCGATCGTTCTGCTGCCTACGCAGCGCGTTATGTGGCGAAGAATATCGTGGCAGCTGGGCTGGCGAAACAATGTCAGATTCAAGTGGCTTACGCTATCGGCGTGGCGCGTCCTATGAATGTGACGGTGTACACCGAAGGTACAGGCGTAATCCCTGATGAACAACTTGCTGCACTTGTTAACGAGTATTTTG
Source organism: uncultured Undibacterium sp. (assembly GCA_963512475.1). GTDB lineage: Bacteria > Pseudomonadota > Gammaproteobacteria > Burkholderiales > Burkholderiaceae_D > Undibacterium. The sequence continues at coordinate 4,397 of CAUPNA010000135.1, read as the reverse complement.
ATTTGCGTCCACGTGGCATTATTCAAATGTTAGATTTGTTACGTCCGATTTATCAAAAAACTGCGGCTTATGGTCACTTCGGACGTGAAGAGCCTGAGTTCACTTGGGAGCGTACCGACAAGGCGCAGATCCTGCGTGCAGCGGCTGGCTTGTAATTGAGTTTGTAACTGAGCTTGTAAATAAGTTTGAAATACGATTGGATATTTCCCTTGATTCTAGAACGCACATTATTGTTTTCCGTGTTTTCTAGAAACAAAAGAAATATGATTGGAGCGATGCTGCTGGTGAGCGCATCGCTCTTTTCTTTTTCTGAAAGCGCGCGGGCAGAGAACGCAACTGAAGCGGTAACTGTAAGCACCGCTAACAAAGTCACCAATGACTGGTGTAAGCAAATCACGCCGCGCTTACCTAAAGTTTCCCTTACTGATTGCCGCCTCAGTAAATTAAGTCCGAGTGGCGGCAGGTCGTTTAAAGGCCTGCATTTAATGAGCCGGGATTTTGCAGCCGATCCGCGTACCAAGCAGGCAACCCGTGTGCTTTTGATTGGCGGCATCCATGGCGATGAAAAGACGGCTACCGCAGTGGTTTTTAAATGGCTGGAGACCATGCATAAGACCGGTGTTCAAGAATTTCAATGGAAAGTGGTACCCTTGGTTAATCCCGACGGATTACTTGCCGGATCCTTATCCAGTAAGGCGACACGGGTGAATGCGCGTGGGGTTGATTTGAATCGTAATTTTCCGACGCCCAATTGGGAAAAAGAAGCACTGCAATATTGGAAAATAAAAACCAAAAGTGACCCGCGCCGTTATCCAGGTAAAGCGCCAATCTCTGAGCCTGAGAGTAAATGGATATTTAACACCATCAAATCATTTAAACCCGATGTGATCATTTCGGTGCATGCACCATTTGGTGTGCTCGATCTTGATGGCCCAGCAGAACCTCCGACTCGATTTGGCCGTCTGCATTTCAATCGGGTTGGTGTCTATCCTGGTTCGCTTGGTAACTATAGTGGCATGCATCAGGAAATTCCTGTGCTGACAATAGAGTTGCCCCATGCCTTGAATATGCCGAATCAAACCGAGATCGCCAGAATTTGGCAAGATATGCAAGGTTGGATTCGCAATAATGTCGCTGTGCGTAGCAAGTAAAATACAGATAAAAATATATTAGTTTCGCTAGTGTTTTTGTTTGTCCGAGCCCGCTTGCGTTTATACTTTTCTGATTCCTATCTGGAATGAAATTTATTCAATCAATTTCCTTTTGAAAAAATCTATGAAAACAAGAATTAAATTATTAGCCGCCTGTTTGTTATTGATCGGGGCGCACAGTGCTATGGCGCAGAGCGATGATAAACATCAATGGCTGGAAGATGTGGGCGGAGACAAGGCCTTAGATTGGGTCAAGGCACGCAATCAAGAAACCCGTCAAAAATTGGATAATGATGCCGGATTTTTAAAGTTGCGCAGCGATTTACAAGTCATCCTTGATTCTAAAGACCGGATTCCGGGCATACAGAAAATCGGCAATGCCGTGTACAACTTCTGGATGGATGCCGAGCATCCTCGTGGTGTCTGGCGTAAAACCAGTATGACGGAATACCGTAAGCCGCAACCAAAATGGGAAACGGTTTTGGATATCGATGCGATTGCTAAAGCAGAAAATGAAAACTGGGTCTTCAAAGGCAGTCAATGCCGCGAGCCTGAATATGATCGTTGCATTATCAATCTCTCACGTGGCGGCGCAGATGCGGTGACGATACGCGAATTTGATTTGAAGACTATGCAATTTGTGAAAGATGGTTTTGCTCTACCAGAAGCCAAAATGAACGTATCTTGGCGCGATAAAAATACGCTGTTTATTGGTACTGATTTTGGTGCTGGTTCCCTGACTGATTCTGGTTATCCGCGTATCGTCAAAGAATGGACGCGTGGTACACCGATCAGCACGGCGAAGACTATTTTTGAAGGTCAAAAAGAAGATATTAGTGTGTCCGCAGGTCGCAGTAGTCACCGAGGCATCACGCACGAGATCGTGAATCGTGCTGTCACTTTCTATACCTCAGAAGTATTTTTAATGCGTGGCAGTAAATTGCAAAAACTCGATATCCCGGCGCAGACCGGTTATGAGTTCTTCGGTAAACAGTTCATCGTGACACCGAATGAAGCGTGGACGACTGGTGGAAAAACTTATCCGCAAGGCAGTGTGCTGGCAATAGACTTTGAGGCATTCTTAAAAGGCGATCGTCACTTCACCGTCTTGTTTCAACCGACAGAAAAAGTCTCTTTCACAGGATTGACTTCAACCAAGAATTTTTTATTGATGCAGCTACTGCAAGATGTTAAGAGCAAGCTGGTCGAATTGAAATTCAACAGTGGAAAATGGCAAGCACGTAATGTTGATTTGCCGACCATGGGAGCGGTCGGCGTTAGCGCCTTAGACGCAGATAAATCGGATGACTATTTGTTGAGCTATTCAGACTATTTGACACCTAGCGTTTTGCAATTGGCCAAAGCAGGTACCGATCAACGTGAGTTATTGAAGTCAGCACCAAGCTTTTTTGATGCAAGTTCATATCAGACAGTACAGCGATTTGCGACATCGAAAGATGGTAGTAAAGTGCCTTATTTTATGGTTCATAGAAAAGATATCAAACTGGACGGTAGTACTCCCACGCTGCTATATGGCTATGGCGGTTTTCAAGTCTCATTGACACCATCATATTCAGGTGGCACTGGTAAAGCCTGGTTAGAAAAAGGGGGCGTGTATGTGGTGGCAAATATTCGTGGTGGCGGCGAGTATGGTCCACGTTGGCATCAGGCCGCATTGAAACAGAATCGCCAGCGTGCGTATGATGATTTTGCTGCGGTTGCAGAAGACTTGATCAGTAGCAAAGTCACGACGCCAAGACATTTGGGTGCGATGGGCGGTAGCAACGGTGGTCTGTTAGCTGGCGTAGCATTGACGCAGCGTCCAGACTTGTTTAATGCCGTTGTTAGTCAAGTACCTTTGCTCGATATGCAGCGTTATAACAAGCTACTCGCGGGCGCTTCCTGGATGGGCGAGTATGGTAATCCAGATGTATCAGCAGAATGGGATTACATTAAACAATATTCCCCATATCACAACGTCAAAACGGAAGTGAAATACCCGAATGTCTTGTTCATCACATCGACTCGTGACGACCGCGTACATCCAGGTCATGCCCGTAAGATGGCAGCGAAAATGCTGGAGCAAGGTCATCAAAATGTTTGGTATTACGAAAATATCGAAGGCGGTCACGGCGGAGCCGCAAACAATGCGCAACGTGCAGATATGAGTGCCATTACTTACACATTTCTGTGGAATAGTTTGAAGTAGTACAAGTTCGTTGCGGCGAAATAGGGACGTCTATTGAGTATTTCATTTTGCCGCTAAGCATGTGGACCCTCCTTGAGGGAGGTCTGTGATGTGGCAGAACCGATAGAGCACTTTGATGCAGGTCTAGCAACGATGCTGTGCTGCATCGACCGGATGGAGATATGGATCAGAGTGTGAATTGGTAGAGGCAGATTTAAGGGTGATCGTTGACACGATGTGGTGCGTATTTGGTGTCGCACACGTCTACCACCATGTTTTCCTTGGCGGTCCAATAAATTTTCCCTGAAAATCTGTTTGCTGGGCAATGCACAGATTGCTACCTGATTATGGCCGCTGCGCTCTTTGGTTTGATTGCGGATCACCTGTCAAGTCAGCGATGTTTGTGTCCCATCAGGCACAACATTGTGCTCGTACTGTATTTTTTTGAAAGTAGAAAGTACCTCAACCGCATCGTCAAATTCGAACTGCCTGATATGCCGATCAAGTTGCGCAATGGTAAGCTCATCGAATACGTTCAAAAAACAACGTCGATTCTGCTGATAATACGTCGGGCTATCGCCACTGTCGTTGCTTAACAAGCTCAACAACTCCTCGACGATCGCCCAGACATCGAGATTTGAATCGACTAAATCGAAGTTCTCTCGTTCGGATTCATCGTTATCGAGTGGCTCATTGGCGGCTAAGTGCTGGTTAATCTCAGTCAATAATGCAGCGAGCGACACATTGAGTTGCTTTCTAAGCGCGTCAATGTCCGCTATCGCAACCTCACTCTGCAAACTTTTGGAAATTCCGGAATAGTGCGCCGATTCCGATCGAGAGTCCGTTGATATTTGTGACGCTGATTCCAAGGCTGATTCAAGCTCCATAGCGTCATTTTCCACTTGTGATGCACCAATACTTGCCGACAAACCCTTTAGCGTATGTGCTAGCAGCAGTGCTTCGGCAAGTTCACCTTGAGCTATCAGTGTCTCCAACTTACTCGCACTATTTTTCTGTCCGTCACGAAATCGCCTCAAGATATCAAAATAAAGATCGAC
>CAUPNA010000134.1:0-12613 GCA_963512475.1 uncultured Undibacterium sp. | reverse complement strand
GATACAGTGAAACGACCTCCGAATTCATTACCTTTTTACCTAAATACAAGTTAAAATCGTTACGGGTGCGCACCTAGCAGGGTGTAGAAGGTTTCAGCGAAGGTCGGGCCGCCTCGCGATTTTTTTGTTTGAGACTATGACCCATTCCTCACTCGAGCTGATTGCCGCCGTTCTATTCGCGATCGCTCTCATTCACACTTTCACCACCAAACAGTTCGAGCGCCTCGCGCATCGCTACCCCAAGCATGCGGGGCTATTTCATCTCTTAGGCGAAGTCGAAGTCGTCTTCGGCTTCTGGGCTATCGTGTTAATTTTCTGTATAGCTGCGATCAGTGGTGGTGATACAGCGCTGAAATACGCCGAATCGCGTCAATATACCGAGCCCTTATTCGTGTTCGTGGTCATGGTGATTGCAGCATCTCGCCCTATCCTCCAATTGGTGATGGGTGCGGTCGAGTTTATTGCACGATTCGTACCGTTTCCGACGGCGCTGGTCAGTGCTTGGCTTGGCTTAGCGGCAGTGCCATTACTGGGATCACTCATTACAGAGCCGGCTGCGATGACCATTGCCGCATTGATACTGGCACCCCAAGTATTCAGACCTGATATTCCTGAACGCGCAAAATATTTATCGCTGGGCGTTTTATTTGTGAATGTTTCGATTGGGGGTACTTTGACTTCCTTCGCGGCGCCTCCAGTATTAATGGTCGCTGCCACTTGGCAATGGGACTCCGCCTTTATGCTAGCCACTTTCGGCTGGAAAGCGGCGATTGCCGTCGTTATCAATGCCACCATTGCAGTCCTGGTGCTCAAAAGATATTTGCCTGAGTCTACGGCGCTATCAGTACCAACCGATTCAATTAAATTGGCTGACACTCAAAAAAGAAAAAGCGTTCCCATAAGCTTAAGCCTCGTCCATATCGCTTTCTTGGTAGGTGTGGTCACTTTTGCCCATCATCCAGTTGCATTCCTTGGTTTATTTCTGATGTTTTTGGGTGTGGCGCAAGCCTATGAACGCCATCAAAATCCCCTCATCATTAAAGAAGCATTATTGGTAGCGTTCTTCCTTGCTGGCTTGGTTGTTCTAGGCGGGATGCAGCAGTGGTGGCTGCAGCCATTGGTGTCTAGCATGTCGCCCAAAGCACTCTATTTTGGCGCCACCGCCCTAACGGCAATAACGGACAATGCTGCTTTAACTTATCTGGGCTCTTTAATCACTGGCATCTCTGAGGAAGCCAAATACAGCCTAGTCGCTGGTGCCGTTACTGGTGGCGGCCTCACCATGATAGCGAACGCCCCTAACCCCGCAGGTGTTGCCTTACTTAAGCGTGGATTTGCAGATGAATCTATTGGTGCTGGTGGCTTATTTTTAGGTGCGCTTATCCCAACACTAATCGCTATTGTCGCATTCACTTGCCTCTGATATTCAAGACCGACTTCTGATTGGTAAAGCTAGTTAAACACCAAATAAAAAAAGCGTCGGTTAATTTCCGACGCTTTTCTACTTACATGAGTATTTAATCGGCCACTACAACCAAACAACATTGAGTGCCGCTATATCGCGAAGATTAATTCTTCGGCTCACGTTTCAACAGCTCTTCGATCGTCACGCCAACTTCCGCTTCGCCACCAAATGCCGTTCCTGTCTTCTTGATTTTATAGTTCACCATCGTATGACGATAATCTTTCATCGACAGAGGAATGTACTTCACTTTTTTTGTAATTGCGTCTGCATTATTCAAGTAGTAATCGACAAATGCACGAACCTCAGGACGTTCATCAGCTTTCACATTGACATAAATAAACAAAGGACGCGCTAAAGGTTTGTAAGTGGCATCAATTACCGTCTTAACTGAAGGCAGCACTGCTGTCTTTCCATCTTTTTGTACGATAGCGGCTGCTTTCAGTTTTTTGCTATTTTCTGAATAATATGCAAAACCCAAATAAGCCAACGCGTTGACGTCACGCGATACCGCTTGCACGATCACATTATCATCTTCGGATGTCGTAAAGTCAGTACGACTCACTTTTGCCTTACCGTTGATCGCTTCGGTGAAGTAATCGAAAGTACCTGAATCTACGCCTGGGCCTATCAATTTAATCGGGGCTTTTGGCCAAGCCGGATTGACTTGATCCCAAGTCATTATCACACCTTGCGCCGCTGGTTCCCAGATTTTTTTTAATTCTTCTACAGTGATTTTGCTGAGGAATTTATTCTTAGGATTAATCACAACGGTGACCGCATCAAATGCGACTGGCAGCTCCATGTAATACACACCGTTCTTGGCACACTCGACCATTTCTTTTTTCAAAATCGGGCGTGATGCATCAGAAATATCAGTTTCACCTTTACAAAATTTCTTAAAGCCACCGCCAGTACCAGCAATACCAATAGTAAATTTCACTGCACTATTTTTTTCACGGAAGCTCTCTGCCATCGCTTCGGTAATTGGAAATACGGTACTCGAGCCGTCAATCTTAATGGTGCTTGTTGCGGCTTGCACAGGCGCCGGTGTTTGAGCTCGTACGAAGGCAGGATACAAGCTGATAAAACCTGCCAGCATCAACATACTTAATGTAGCAATTCGTTTTTTTTGCGTTAATGATTTCATGTGCATTCCTAATTTTTTAATTCATTTGTGATTCATACCTTAGGTGTCGTAAGCTACGACGAGTCAGGTCAACGCTCTGCAATAACACTAGGATCAGGCGCTAAACCATAGCCTAGGCGTACGATTTCCACCATCATCTGTGCGATACGATCGCTGGTAGAAGAAATATTGCGCAAGTCTTCTGCCCGAAAATTTGGAGAACTCAAGGCTTTGTCATAAAAAATCCATTGCTGTTGTGCCAAATTCAAACGCTCTTTTAAGGCTTTATCTGAACCCGTTTCATCCGCCAACAGGCTCATTCCATTCAAAAATTCGATACGCGACTGCGCCAAATCGACTTGTAAACCTTGCTTGGCTTGCATATTTTTATCCATGGAACGCAACAAGACAATTTTTGCCATACGCTGCGCTAAAGACGCCTGACGTAATGCCAGACCCGTGATGCGAGAAGTGGTATCGTTGGTTTCTGATTCAATCGCAAATGACAAAAAGTTCATCTTGATCAGAAGATCTTCATTCACGTCATACATACCAGCTGCCGTTTTAGCATTAAGTCGTGGCAGTGATTCGACTTGATCGTTCAGTGCGCTGCTAACACGGTTAAAAGCTTTGCCCGTTTTTTCACTCTTCATTTGCTTGGAAAGATCTTTGCTTAAGCGCGCGATGTTTTGCAAAGAACGCGTACGTTCCACTTCCGTATGTCCGTTCAAAATACCAAGCGCCATTTGCAAACTGAGCTTATAACTACGCTCAGATTCCAATCGAAACATACCAGCTGTCAATAATGCTGGCTGCGCTACATTTCCACCAGGCACTTGCACTGGACGGTAATCCGCACTGGCTGCTGTTCCACATAGGAACAAGGAGGCGATTGCGATTTTGAGGGATTTGTGTGACATCATTTTCTCTATCATCTGTGAGTTCATTCGATTTTATTTAGGAGTAAAAAAATCGTTTCGGGTTTATTTTTTTTGTGAACGAATTATAGATAGAGGATGTGACGGGATTATTACAATCCTAAGTTGGATGCGTTTCCCGACCTTAGCTTTACGCTTGTGGGCTTGTCTATGAGAGTTTCGAGATGGTCCGCTATGTTATCTATGCAGCGTCTGCACGATTTACATAAGCGCTTCGACAGAGGGTGACGAGTTCGTAAGCTCACGAATTGCATCAATACGAGCAATACGAATCGCCTCGGCAATTTTTTGAGCAGGCGGTTTTGCGTCTGATGATTCTGCAGTCGTTTTTAGAAGCACTTGTTGTGCAATTGCACCAGCATTCACCGCCTGTGCCGTCGCTAATACACGCGCTAGGAAAGCGCGTTGTGGGAATTGAATATTGTCTAAACCAGCGCGTCCAAAACAGTCACATTCGGCAGCCTGCAACATCTCTAAAAAACGTTGCGGTTTGCGAAAAGCATCATTGCGCTCCAGCATATCTTGCAATGTCGCTGGCCGCATTTCTTGTGAGCGCCCTACGTTGCCGTGATCCCGCGCCGTCATGATGGCAAGATCGCGACAATCGCTTGGCACTTTCAATCGCGTGCAAAGTGCTTTGACTAATTCTATCCCGCGTTCCTCATGGCCGTGATGGCGCGGCCATTGTTCTGGATCACTGGTGCCTTTGCCTAAGTCGTGCATGAGCGCAGCAAAACGGATTGGCAAAGGAAAAGCTTGATGCGCGGCGTAATCGACCACCAGCATAATGTGTACACCAGTATCAATTTCGGGATGATGCTTGGGTGGTTGTGGCACGCCCCATAAGGCCGCCAACTCAGGCATTAAACGATGCAGCGCACCGCATTCCCGTAAAACTTCAAACATACGTGAAGGCTTAGCCTCCATCAGTCCGCGCGAGATTTCTTGCCACACGCGCTCGGGCACCAGAGCATCGACCTCGCCGGCAGCCACCATTTTTTTCATGAGATCCATGGTCTCGGGCGCGACCGTAAAGGCATGTGGTGCTTGAGAAAACCGCGCTGCAAATCGAGCGAGCCTCAAAATTCGCACCGGATCTTCTTCAAAAGCAGCCGACACGTGGCGAAAAACTTTCGCTTGCAAATCGGCTTGCCCATGAAATGGATCAATCAGATCACCATGTTCGTCGCGTGCGATCGCGTTGATCGTCAAATCTCGACGGATTAAATCCTGTTCCAATGTGACACTGGCATCAGTGTGAAATACAAATCCCTTGTACCCTGCGGCGGTTTTCCGTTCAGTACGAGCCAGTGCATATTCCTCGTGCGTTTTAGGATGCAAAAAAACAGGGAAATCCTTGCCTACCGGGGTGTAACCTAATTCAAGCATGCGTTGTGGTGTCGCACCGACCACGACGTAATCACGATCTTGCACTGGCAAACCCAAGAGTGCATCACGCACCGCACCACCTACCACATAGATCTTCATATTCAAATTAATTAAGGAAAATCATACTTCGGCAAATCATCTTTTTCATCTATCGCACCGTGCACCCATTGCGCTACAGCAGGGTGACTTTCGATGCGTTCACAATAGGATTGTAATGCGGGTGCCAATGAAACGCCATAAGTCTTAAAACGCATTACTACCGGCGCAAAGAAGGCGTCCGCAATGGAAAAGTCACCAAATAAGAAACGATGCGCGCCATAAGTGGATAAGCAATCCTCCCAAATCTCACTGATACGACCGATATCTGCCTGCGACCCAGCTGTACGGCCCTTACCTGGAAAATGAGCCCGGATATTCATAGGCATTGCGCTACGCAAGGCGCCGAATCCCGAGTGCATTTCAGCACTCACACTACGTGCTGTAGCTCGCGCTGCAACGCTTTCCGGCCACAAATTGAGTAGCGGATATTGTTCCGCCAAATACTCACAAATCGCCAATGAGTCCCAGATCACCAGGTCATCTCCGAGCAGTACCGGTACCCGCCCCGACAAAGAATATTCAGAAATTTTTTGTGTAGTATCGGGTCTATCTAAAATAATTTTAATTTCTTCGAAAGGAATGCCAAACGTTTTCAGCACCAACCATGGTCGCATGGACCAGGACGAATAATTTTTATTCCCTATCACCAAACGATAATTACTCTTCCGGAGCAGACTATGCAAGGGTGCTAAGGTGGTTTCTAAATCGGTATTATTCATAGCGTACTCCTACTGATTTTCTGGATCGTCAGCGTTCATACCTTTTGGCACTACAACGCCTAAACGTGCCTTCAAGGACTGCGGTTTTTTCTCTAATAAAGCGGCGTAATACGTGGCATTTGAAAGCACATTTTTTACGTAGTCACGCGTCTCTGAGAACGGAATTGTTTCCGCAAAAATGGCACCTTCCACTGGGCGTGACAAAGTCGCACGCCAAGCACGTGGTCGCCCAGGACCTGCATTGTAAGCCGCTGAAGCCAAGGCTTGCGAACCACCCAGATCTGTCAGCACCATGTTCAAATAATTCGTTCCTAACGCAATATTGGTTTCCACATCATTGACTTGACGTGGCACATAATTCGACAAACCAATTTTCTTTGCAACCCATTTTGCGGTGTTTGGCATCACTTGCATCAAACCACTTGCACCCACATGTGACTTTGCGGCCGTAGCGAAACGCGACTCTTGGCGTATCAAACCATATACCCAAGCCATGTCAACGCCAACAGACTGCGTTGCCTTGTACATGGTGTCATTAAATGGGGTTGGGAAGCGTTGATTAAAATCAAGCTCGCCCTTGGTTCTATCGGAGGTATTCACCATGCGATCAAGCAAATCATTTTGTCGCGCCAGTTCGGCTGCAACAATGAGTTCGCGCTCGTTCATTGCTCGCAACGCCCAATTCCATTCCCGAGTTCCCTCAAAACGCAAATTCATCGCATAGAATTTCAAAGCTCTTTGCAAATTCGGATTTTGTGCAATGGGCGTTAACTCTTCCGGCGTCACTGCCCTGGCTAAAGCGGGAGCGCCAATTTTTTGGCCACGTTCCTCTAAAGCTAATTGCCCATAGAAATGCATTTGATCAGAAATTCCAGCGAAGATTGCCTGGGCTTCTTCCTTCTTACCTTCTTGTTGCAAAGCACGACCGTTCCAATACACCCAAGCTGGCATGGTTTTGAGGCTGGTTGGCATCGCCGCAATCGCCGACTTCACCAGCTTCCAATCACCCTCGCGCAAAGCCATCCTTACCCGCCATTGATAGCCTTCCAGACTTAGGACGGCACCGTCAGCGCGCTTCCAATAATTCAAGGCTTCGGTCTGTAATTTCTGTGAAGCGGGCAAGGCAATATTCGCCCACCCCTGTGATTTTTCATTGGCGCTGAGTTTCCCTGCATATCGTTGCAAGGCGACCGCCGCTTTTTCTGGATCATCTTTAGCAGCACGACCTAATGCTAGTAAAAAAAGTTCACGGCTCAGGCGATCTGCTGCGGGTTCCTTTTTTAAGAGATTATTGGGTTTATCCATCGCTTCGATCAAGCGCTTCTCAGGAATATCCAACATTTTTCCTAAACGCTTTGCCAAAGGCATGGCGGAAGATTCAGCAGCAATGCGCATTTGCGCCCACAGATCTGCATCCGTAAACTGCCCTTGTTCATACAAACTATTAATCAAAGAATAGCAGCCGTCGCCATACTGCTTAGGTGAAGTAATCAAAGTACGCGCTTCGGTGGCGACGCGTTGTTGTTTCTCGACCTTGGACAATAAGGCATAACATTTGACCTGATGGTCATCATTGACCACGTAAGAAGGCAGTAATTGATCGAAATTCCCCCAGTCGCGACGAAACCCCAACACCAGCAGCCAATCATTGCGTAAACGATCGGCAATCGCACTACCCTCGTATTTCTTCAAGAAACTATAGACTTCTAGAGCAGAAGCGGAACGTATGCGGGTACGTAACACATAGTAGTCGACATAAGACGGTATGCTGTAGCTAGCTAGTTGTGAGGCATGCATTTGCGCCGCTTTGGCGTCGTCATGCATAGCCGCGTCACGCAAAGCCATAAAGCGGTCGTCATCATTGACTGCCGCACTCGCAGTTACTGGTGCTGCCGCCAACTTCGCAGGGCCTGCGATGGCGATCTCTGGCAAAATTGCTAGCATCAATAGACCAGAAAGCAGTAAACTGGCGGGCGCTATCGGTCGCGACAGACTTGGTAATTTTCGTTCTAACATTTTCAAACAGATCCCTTCAAAACCTGTTAACAGTATGACACAGCCACTCCCTAGCGTAAAAGAAGAAATGCAGTCCGCAGATGATGAATCGATGATTCTTTCGAAGTCAACACTGAGCGTACGCCAAGAATTACGCAATAGTTCAATTCAAAAACGTAAAGAAACTCCGTTAGCGCTACGCCAAGCTTGGGACCTGCGCATTCAACAAAAATTACTGAACATTCCGCAAATTATGCAAGCCGGCACCATAGGCGTGTATTCTCCGATCCGATGTGAGCCTAATCTGCTTGCTTTTTATCAAGACTTACATCAAGCAGGTAAACAGCTCGCTTTACCAGTGGTGGTCGCAAAAGACCATGCTTTAGCTTTCGTGCCCTGGGCCCCCGGCGATCCTATGGAGAAGGATGAATTTGGCGTATTGATTCCAACAAACCGTGACATCTTCGTACAGCCAAACACCCTCTTGATTCCCTGCGTAGGTTACAATGCGGCCCGATTCAGATTAGGATATGGTGGCGGATTTTATGACCGTACGCTGGCAGAGCTGCCACAAGCTTATAGCGTGGGTATTGCCTATCAATTGGCCTATTGTGATTTTGCGCCTGAAAAATTTGATTTAGCAATGCGCTGTATCGTCACGGAATAAAGCGCTTACTTTCACCTTGAGTGACCAGCTACCTACCCGAACTCACCCGACAGTAACTGTAAATACTTGAACTCACGCAGCCTGTCTTCTTATCGATCGATCATCACACTAATTGATTTAGCTCAAAACTAATGTTGCAGTGCGCAACTACACTGTCTTCATTGGATTTGGAAATTTTTGCTTGATATCGCACATTTATCTTTATTACTCTGCTTATTTACCTAACTTATTTAGCTAACTTATTTAATCATATTTACAACCAAGGAAATGAAAATGAAAAAAATCGTTCTCGCTCTCTCTTTAGCCGCAATGGGCGTCGTTAGTTCACAAGCTATGGCACAAGAAAGCCAATGGCTGGTGCGTGGCCGTGTGGTCAATATCAGTCCAGCCAATGATTCAGATCCATTAGGCGGTGTTGGTGCATCAGATCGCATTACGGTCAGCAAAAAAACTATCCCTGAATTCGACGTAACATATTTCTTTACACCGAATATTGCTGCTGAATTGGTTTTGACTTACCCACAAAAACATGATGTTTATTTGGATGGTAGCAACATCGGCACATTCAAACATTTGCCACCAACTTTGTCAGCGCAGTATCACTTCGCGCCAAATGCAAGCATCAATCCTTACATTGGCGCTGGCGTGAATTACACCAATATCTCCCAAGTCAAATTATTGGCTGGTAAGGGCGGTTTGGAAAACGACAGCTTCGGCTTGTCTTTTCAAGCTGGTGTGGATTTCAAAATCGACAAAAACTGGTCTTTCAACATCGACGTAAAAAAAGTACAGATCCGCAGTGATGTGATGGTTGCCGGCGCTAAAGTAAGCGCGGTGAAAGTTGATCCCGTATTGATTGGCTTAGGTCTGGGCTATCGCTTCTAATCTGAGAAAAATCTGATCAGTCCTTTGCCAAATCGGCCTGATCTTTGGCGCAACATGAGCAATCATGTTGCGCTTTTTTTTATATCTATTTGCGGTCTGTAAAAAAGAACCGCGACAAACCAAGATTCATTTACATTTTCTTTTTTGAACTCTTTTTGACTGGCTTTTGTGCTTTCTTGTGATCCGTATTTTCAAGCGCGCTATTAACGACAACAACATCAGATTTCGATTTAGTTACGACTTTCTTACTTTGTGTTGGCTTATCCGATTTTCGCGTCGACTTCTTTTTGGGGGCTTGCTCAATTGACTTAGTTGGCTCGGTTGGCTCAGCTTGAGTCACGGTTATAGGTTCGACAACCGCTTCGAATGATCGAGATTGCAGAGTGTCGAAAATGACTTCAAGCTCGTTCAAGTTTTTTGCGCTCTGAATTTGTTCTGGTTGGGTCAGCGATTTACCCGTTGACTCGCTAGGGGGGAAGCTTGCCAAAGCCTGATCCAATAACTCTATCCAATGCTTAACAGGAATCGCCGTCGCAGACTGCAAATGCTGCTGACACGCCATATTGGCCGAGACGATCAGCTCTGGCTGCGTTGCCTCTAACGCAGCCATCTTATGCTGACGTAATTTCTGTGCCAGATCTGATTGTAAAATAGAATAAGTTCCTGCTGAGCCACAACACAAATGACTATCTGCACATAATTGCACGTCGACCCCAAGATTACGCAACAAACCTTCTACTTTGCCTCTAATCTTTTGTCCATGCTGCAGTGTACATGGCGGATGCCAGGTCACTCGCTGCTTAATGTCACCACCGATTTTAGCAATCAGCTCACTTTCAAAATCAGGTAAAAATTCACTCAAATCACAAGTCAACTTACTTATCAATTGTGCTTTGTTCGCGTAGTCGGAATCGTGCTTTAACAGTTGCCCATAGTCCTTCACCATGACACCACAACCAGAAGCAGTCATGACGATGGCTTCAACGCCAGATTGACGATCGGGTTTCAAAAGCGGCCACCACGCATCAATATTGCGTTTTGCGGCACTAATAGCGCCGCTAGCATCATTCAAGTGCAAACGCACCGCGCCACAACAAGCTGCCTGTGGTGCCAGCATAGCTTGGATATGTAAGCGATCGAGTACGCGTGCCGTTGCGGCATTAATATGCGGTGCCAGACCTGGCTGTACACAGCCGTCGAGTAACAGAACTTTCCTGACATGTGTGGTTTGTGGCCAGCCACCATCCTTTGTTAACTCCTTAGATGGCTTTGGTATTTTTTCACGTAAATTGGAAGGTAATAAACCGCTTACTACACGCCCTATTTTCAAAGCTTGTTGAAATAAACGAGGGTTACTCAATCCATTCTTTAAAGTAGTACGAAGTATTTTTTGCGACCAAGAACGCCCTACTTTCTGCTCAACCAGCTCACGCCCTATCTCAAGTAAACGGCCATATTGCACGCCCGAAGGGCAAGTCGTTTCACAACTAAGGCAAGTCAGACATCGATCAAGATGTGTCTGAGTCTTAGAAGTTGCTGTCTTGCCTTCTAAGACTTGTTTAATCAGATAAATTCGACCACGTGGCCCATCCAATTCGTCACCCAGCAATTGATAGGTGGGACAAGTCGCATTGCACATGCCGCAATGTACGCAGGTGCGCAGAATCGCTTCCGCTTCCTGCCCTTGCTCCGTCGCTTTAATCGTATCAAGTAATTGTGTTTGCATAAGCTTTCAGTCGAACAAACGTCCACGATTAAAAATCGCTGCTGGATCAAACGCTGCTTTTAATTGGCGATGTATCTTCAAAATCGGCGCAGCGAGTTCAGTAAATGCCGGCGAATCACCAGCGCCATAACGAAACCGCGTCACATGTCCCCCCGCCGCTTGTATCGTTGAACGCAGTGTCGCTTCGGTTTCATTCGTCCACAACCAGCGTTGCGCGCCGCCCCACTCAATTAAGGATTTACTACGTAGTTTTAAAGCTTGTGCAGTCGAAGGAAGCGACACTCTCCACAAAGCATAATCTTCTTCTGGTGTAAAAAAATGATGGCTTTGCTCGCGCAAGCTTTTCCAATAATCATCGGCGCTATCGATCTCCTGCCCACCTAGTTTTTGCTTCGCGGCGCGTAGCGCAGGCGTAGATCCGGAGAGACGTAGCATCAATCGGCCTGCATAATAGCTACTGGCAGAAATCGGCAAGGCTTGCCCCGCCCATCGATTCAGATGAGACAAAGCATCGACTTCCGACATCGCAAACATCAGACTAGTTTCGGCCACAGGCTTGGGCAAAACTTTCAAGGAGACATCCAGTAACAAGCCCAGACTGCCCATTGATCCTGCCATCAAACGCGATACGTCGTAACCAGCAACATTCTTCATGACTTGCCCACCAAAGCGCAAGACTTCCCCTGTGCCATTCATGATACTGACGCCAAGCACAAAATCACGTACAGCACCAACGCTGGCACGACGTGGGCCAGATAAGCCGGTAGCGAGCATGCCACCCACAGTTGCCGTCGGTCCGAAATGTGGCGGTTCGAAAGCCAGCATTTGTCCCTGTTGATTTAATAGCGCCTCGATCTCTTTCAAGCTCGTACCGCAGCGCGCACTAATCACTAATTCGGTCGGCTCATAACTGAGTATGCCTCGGTAGGCTCGAGTATCGAGTACTGCATTAGTATCCGCCATCCGATTGCCATACCATTGCTTAGTACCACCACCTCGCAGTAACAGCCCCTGCTGTTCTGCACCAGCGGTCAAAATTTGTTCACGAAATTGTTGAAGAATTTTATCCATCGTTTTTCAAATATGATTATCTGTCTTCTTCAAAATCGGGGTAAATCTGGGAAACGCAATTGTCCTTGACGAACATGCATACGTCCCATTTCAGCACAACGATGCAAACTAGGAATCGCCTTACCGGGATTCAGTAAATTCCAAGGATCAAACGCTTGTTTCACTGAGTAAAAAGCGTTCAACTCAGCATCTTGGAATTGCACACACATAGAATTTAATTTCTCGATGCCGACACCATGCTCGCCTGTAATCGTACCGCCCATCGCGACACACAATTCTAGTATCTCTGCGCCGAAGGCTTCTGCCTTTGCGAACGCGCCTTCCTGATTTGCGTCAAATAAAATCAAAGGATGTAAATTACCATCGCCAGCGTGAAATACATTCGCACATCGCAAAGCGTATTTAATTTCCATGTCAGCAATCGCCTTCAACATGCGTGCCAAATATTTGCGCGGAATGGTGCCATCGACGCAGTAATAATCAGGTGAAATACGACCCGCTGCGGGGAAGGCATTTTTTCTCCCCGACCAAAG
>CAUPNA010000133.1:0-12652 GCA_963512475.1 uncultured Undibacterium sp. | reverse complement strand
TGACTAGGGGGATATTCTTCCCCCTGGCTAGTGGCAAGAATCTCGTCTCATTCCCCCATTAAATTACACCAAAAGCAAATCCGCGAGTGAAGCGCCTTCGCATCACCCTGCACCTGTCTTTCTATTTTTTGATTTTGACTGGTCGCTGCCAGCCTTCCACCGTAATTTGCTTTGCGCGCGATACCGTCAATTTACCTTCAGGCGCATCTTTCGATAAAGTCGTTCCGGCAGCTAGCGTCGCACCTTTGCCGACCCGCACTGGCGCGATCAATTGGCTATCACTACCGATGAAAGCATCGTCTTCAATCACTGTACGGAATTTATTCACACCATCGTAGTTGCACGTAATCGTGCCAGCGCCAACGTTGACGCGACTGCCAATGGTGGCGTCACCCAAATAGGTCAAATGATTCGCCTTGCTATGGGCGGCGATCTGGCTGTTTTTGACTTCGACAAAATTCCCAATATGCACATCTTCGGCCAATTCTGTACCAGGACGGAGCCTTGCGTAAGGGCCGATCTGGCCTTTTTCACCGACTATGGCATCTTCGATATGACAGAAGGGTTTGATATCAGAGCATGCGCCTATTTTGGCGTTTTTGATGACGCAATGTGCGCCAATTTTGACGCCATCTGCCAATTCAACTTGGCCTTCAAACACACAACCGACATCTATCGTGACGTCACGACCGCAGATCAAGCTACCACGCACATCGATGCGTGCTGGGTCTAGTAAAGTCACGCCCTGCTCTAACAAATTTAAGGCGATATTTTTTTGATGTACGCGCTCTAATTCGGCTAACTGGACTTTACTGTTCACACCCATAGTTTCCCAGATCGCATCCGGCTGTGCCGATGCTACCGCGACGCCATCTGCCACAGCACTGGCAACGATGTCGGTCAAATAGTATTCGCCTTGCGCGTTTTGGTTAGAGAGTTGTCCCAGCCATTTTTTTAATGCGGTTGTGGGTGCAACCATGATGCCAGTGTTGATTTCGGTGACGGCACGCTCTGCCTCACTGGCATCTTTTTGTTCAACGATACGGCAGATTTTTCCTTCTTCGCGAATGATGCGACCCAAACCCGTAGGGTCGGCCATCTGCGCGGTCAGAATCGCCAATTTATCCGAACCAGCCGCCGCAACCAGTCGCTGTAGACTTGTGCTGCGCGTCAAAGGCACATCACCATACAAAATTAAAGTAGGTACGGCGTCATCCAGATGCGGAATCGCTTGTGCCACAGCGTGACCCGTGCCAAGTTGCGGCTCTTGCTTCGCGAAAGCAATATCGTCTGCCGCTACCGCGCTTGGCACCAGCTCGCCACCATGACCATAAATAACACAAATCTTCGCAGCATTATTGCCATGCAATTGCCGTGCCGTCGCAATAACATGTTGTAGCATCGCTTTACCAGCAATGGGATGCAACACTTTAGGGAGATTCGATTGCATGCGTTTGCCCATGCCGGCAGCAAGAATAACGACGTTCATAGATTTTGTATAAGGTGGAAACTAGAAGGCGCAAGTCTAACATGCCGATCCACCTTGGAGCATCGCCGCTGCGGTGTCATAATCCTGCATTCACTAGAAATTGATAGGCATCCATGACGCCAGAACTCAGAAAAGAAGCTTCCGAACTGCAGCTCCATAAACGCGGCATACGGATCAATGTACAGCTACATGTGATCGAGGCCGATGAAGAAGTTACACTGCGCAGTAAGAAGGACGTCGAGGCTAGGCTGTGGGCACTCTGGGCGGTCAGTCAAGCCGCAGTGAGCGAAAGCCCTGAGCAAACTCGCACAATCTACGAGTATCTGCGTCAACATGACTTACTCGAAGCCTTATCAACACAAGAGTCTGCCTTTCTCACACAAGTTAGCATCAATCCGGAAGACCATCAGACTTTCATTGATCGTCAGCACTCTTTTCACTTTCTAGCGTGGTGCGCTGGCTTGCTAGACAAAATTGACCTAAGTAGCAAACCCATCAAAAGTGAATCGATATTGCAATACTTTCCTGCAATTAGTGTCTCGGGCGCATTGAATGGCACAGCGATAGCCTTAATGGATGCAATCAAGTTGCGCCGCAAAGATGTCATTATGGATTGGTCAGACTTACTGTATCGTTTACATTGGGCGGTACGCCATGCACAATTGAATGACAAGTCCAGCCCGGGCAATATCGATAATGCCATGGTTAGAGAATGGCATCAGGCGGTCAATTGGATGTGCTGTTACGACGATGAGCCAGATTGGGATAAAGTCAGTACAGAGACCACGGCGTAAGCCAGAAAATTGCGGGAACCTTCGCACTCTAGGCTGGTCTATCGTGGTGGTTCAGAATATCCCCGACCTGTTTGCCCTTGGATTTTAGGCGCGAATGGGAACGGTGTAAAAAATTAAATAATTAGCTACAAGAAGCCGAGTTCACTACAACATCAATAAGGAAAACTATGAGACTGTCCCCGCTCCAAAAACTCCCTATCGCAGTACTCATCGGTGCTTTATTCGCCAGCGTGCCTATGACTGCGGTTAGCTACGCGACGCCAGCGAATACCAAGGCTTCAAGCGAAGAAGCATTGGTCACCAAAGCTAAAGCGATACATAAACGTGTACTCACGCTCGACACGCATGCTGATATCGATATTAATAATTTTGGTTTCTCACGTAATTACACTCAAGATTTGGAAAATCAGGTCACCTTGCCAAAAATGATTGCTGGTGGCTTGGATGCTGCGTTTTTTATTGTCTACACTGGACAATCAACCGAAGCAGACGCCTTTGAACCCGCTGGTTATAAACGCGCCTACGACAGCGCTGTCAATATGTTTGAAGGCATCCATCGCATGACGACTGCTTTAGCGCCAAATCAAATCGAATTTGCTCGCAGTGTTGCTGATGTCAAACGCATCTATGCTAAGGGTAAAAAAGTGGCCTTGATCGGCGTAGAAAACGCCTATCCTTTAGGTGACGAAAAAGTCGCACTAAAACGCGTCAAACAATTCCACGATCGCGGCGCACGTTACATGTCTTTAGCCCATCAAGGGCATAGCCAACTTTCCGATTCAAATACTGGCGAAGCTATTGGCTGGAAATGGAATGGCTTATCGCCATTAGGTAAGCAAGTGATTACTGAAATGAATAAATGGGGCATCATGGTCGATGTTTCGCATCCGTCAAAAGAATCGATGATGCAGACGCTGGCGATGACCAAAGCACCTGTCATCGCATCGCACTCCTCAGTACGCGCCCTGTGCGATGTCAGCCGCAATATGGATGATGAACAATTACTCGCACTCAAAGCAAATAACGGTGTGATTCAAATTGTCGGCTTTAACAGCTATTTAAAGACGGATTCGGCCGAACGTCGTGCAGCGCTGAAAGTCGTTCTTGATGAATTTAAAGTTCCTGGCAACGTCTCTGTGGTCGGTATTCGCCGCGGTCCGGTTGGGGGCATCAGCGAAGAACAACGCGAAGCCCTACTTAAGCGCATAAGTGAAGTTGACGCGAAGCTCCCACCGCCAACCCGAGCGAATGTACAAGATCTGGTCAATCATATCGATTACGCGGTTAAGAAAATCGGCCTTGATCATGTCGGCATTTCTTCTGATTTTGACGGCGGTGGCGGTATCGACGGTTGGAGTCACGCCGGTGAAACTTTCAACGTCACTTTAGAATTAGTACGTCGTGGTTATACCGAAGAACAAATCGCCAAACTCTGGAGCGGTAACTTGTTGCGCGTTATGGCGGATGTTGAAAAAGTCGCCAAAGAGATACAAGCACAGAAGTAAAAATCGTTTTTTGTTTCAAACATAAAATTGTAGGGCGGGTTACCCCTGCCCTACGATCATCAACCATGCTGATGTTCATCTTTCGGCATCGTCTACACAATTGGCGCGCAAAAAAATCCAAGCCAAGTCGGCACATCGAAAAATTTCATCACAAGCAACAAAGTGCTGTGTTACACTTTTCAGTAACAGGTGCGCGCTTCATTGTCTTGAATCGTGTTAAACGGGAAAGTGGTCAAGATAGGAAATCCTATCACCAAGCCCCTGCTGCCTCCGCAACGGTAAGTAAGTGTGGTTACATCAACGATGCCACTGGTCTATGACTGGGAAGGCGATGTGACAAGACTTACAAGCCCGGATACCGGCCTGTCGATCTCTAGAAAAAACACTGCGGATGGTTGTGTTTGGAATTAATCAGTCTGATTGACTCAATCAAACTTTTTTATTTTCTTTAGTATTTTCCGCAGTCTTAGGATCTAGTCACGTACGGACGGTGCGTGGCGGATGTGTTCTCACATCCATGGCCGGAATGCCATTGATCATTTCAACGTAAAAGCAATATCGCTAACAGGCAGACCCGCTTATATGCTGGTTTTTTGCATGCACTGCATGTTTGCGTCGCGATTGATCAGTCCATCTTATTTGCAGACAAAACTTTAGCAACAGGAACACGCAACCTTACCCTTTTCTTCACAGCACCTTGCTTGCTGATCAATTTCATTTGCGTGTTCGAGCACGTCAAGCCGAAAGGCGCGTGAGATTGAGGTGTGGGTAAGGTGCTTTTTTTTGCAAACGACATCAGGACTTAAGTAGAGCGCGTGGCAGTAACTATTCTTTCGTGTAGACGCCATTCGTTGTTTCGTTTTTTTATTTCGCTTTTTCCTCCATCAATCCGACCAGATTGCCATCTGGATCACGTACAAAAGCGATCCATAAATCATGATCAGGCATAGGTGCCGCGAATTGAGGCGGACGCTCCACCAATGCACCGCGAGCAACGATTGCAGCAAACTCTGCTTCTATCTCCCGAACCTTAAAATACAAGACAGAATTAGCACCCACCGCACCCGCGCCTTGCGGTGTACTCAACATAATACGCACCGATCCCGCAGCCAAAAACGCCAAGGTCGGGGCAGGGCTAAATAAGAATTGCAGTCCCAATACATCCCGATAGAAAGGCAAGGCGGTAGCCACATCACTGACAGTGATGGCGATTTGTCCTATGCCAGAAATTTTGGTTTCCATATTCTTCTCGCAGAAATAAGTTGCCTATAGTGGTACATATCAACCGAGTTCAACCAATTTCAACCGCACGCAAAGTCCAAAAATCTCGCGCCATTTTTTCTTGCATCAGGTACTCATAGGGCACAGTAAAATAGCCTTGCTGCCCCCAGCTCTTTCCCCATGAATTCATGAGCACAAAGCGTTCGCTTTCGTCGTTATAGCCTACCGCTAACACCGCATGTCCACCAACTTTAGTTTCTTCCTTTTTTGGCAAATTCAAAATACCACGATTAGTCATCTGCTCACTTTGGAAAGCACTATACACAGTCAGACCAAACACAAAGGGGAAGCCTTCTGCCAGACATGCTTTCAATTCATCTAATTCATGCCGCAATCGTTGGTACGCGATGCTTTGATAATCCAAGGCTTGTTCATAAGCATGTCGTGGCGGCTTGGTCGCGTATTGATAGGCGCGATACGGCCAAACGCTTTCGCGGCAAATGCCCTGTTTTGCCACACTTTTCATCGCGTCACGAATTTGCGCGCCTTTATTTTGACGTTGTTTACCCACCAATGCGCGGGCGTTGTAATGCAAAAACAATCGCGAAGGATGATAGACCGGCGCGACCCGTTCTTGCTCTCGTGCTTGGCGCATAAGATTGAAGCGGTATGCATTGCAAACTGCGTTCGCAGTGCAACTACCGATACGCGCCCCCTGATCAAACACGGGCGGACAATGTCGGCGCAAATCGACACGGGCAGGCAAGAGCAAAGCTGGTGCCTGGAATTCGTGATCTCTCGCATCAGGCACATCGGCTTGCAATAAAAATAGTTTTGTTTTCAAAGTATTCACCTTCTCAAAAAACTACCGATCAATTCTGTTTAGCTGGATATAAAACCTTAGAAGCAGACATAGCTTATCAAAGACATCGACTCGCTCGCTGCATAAGCAAATAAAAATTCTATTAGCACTACATATTTCACTTGTAAATGAGAATGATTCTCATTTATAATGAATTATCCAACGACCTTCGTATCTATCACTAACACTAATAAGACTTGATCTATGAATCTACCAGACAAACATAAAACCGCCCAAGAATCTGCAATAGCGTCAGTAACACTAACTCCCGCTTTGAGGGTTTCTAGCAAAGACATATTGCAGGGTCACAAGGAAGTTGAAATTGAGCACAACGGCTTGCTGTATCGCTTTCGTTGCACCTCACTTGGCAAGTTAATTCTCACTAAATAGTGCACCGACAGAATCAAATTTAGCCGCTATCAAAGATCGGCTAGCCGTTGCCGATCAATTTAAAACCTTTGTATAACAAAAGCATACCGTAACAAGCACTCAATTTAATCCACCTAATTTACTTTACACAGAGGTTCTACCAATGAAGCCATCTGCAACGCAAGCAGTCTCCAGCAATGCCTGCCAACACCTCAGTATTGCTAACAGCAAAATCGGCGAGATAATGATCTGTCCGGAATGTGGCGTGGTTCATCTGTCACTTCAGTCCATCTCTATGCGCCTCGATCTCGACGCATTCTCTGAATTAGCAAAAATGGTGAGGCAAGCAAAAGCCACCATAGAACAAGCGCAGAGATTTTCATCCGACAAATCAAACCAGGTCGATGATCTACGCGACCCCAACAGCTCCTTGCATGACGCGCTTATGCAAGAAAACATCTATTCCCACACGCCACACAAAGTTCACTAATCTTTTTCAGCGAGGAGGCTTACCATGTGCGAAAAACACGAATCTAGTCAGCATAAGCAGAGCGATAACGGCCGCACAGAAAAACCAATAAGCTCGCGCCGTCGTCGCCTCTGGGATTTATCTCAGGAAACACACTGCCCTGTCATCGGGGTGTGTATCCCGCTCACAGTCTTGCGCCGTCTGGTAGACAAAGCTGTCGGGGGCTTGGCGCAAGCGGATGACTATGAAATTCATGTAGGTGCGATCGCTGAAAGCAGTTATCGCAATCGGCTATCCGAATTACTGCAAGACGATTTAGAACAACGCTATGCACTGATTATCAAACGATTTCGGGCAGCAAAAACGGTCGGCGCTTTAACTCAACTATGGCTAGAGGCGATCTATCAAGGTGATGTGGCTGGTGCGTTCTGGGCTGGACTCACGCATCCTCTATGCGATGTTGGTTTGCAGGAAGGCATGTGTCGCGATATGCACATGCTGCAACATCAGGCAGGCGCAACCGTACGCGCCGATATCGTTCGATTTAATGCGGTATTGGAAGAAAACGCCATCCTTGCCAGAGAGATCGCACGCCACCAAGAACGGCACACTCGCCATATGCAAGAGAAAGCGCAGGAAATTGAAAAACTACAACGTCACACGGTTCAATTGCGCGCCGAGTGTATAGGTAAAGACAGCATCATCGCTTATCTGAATACTGATTTACAGGCACTTAAAAATACGGCGTCAGAACAACAGCCAACGGAAAAGATAAGTCATCAGCAACTGCGGCACAAATTAGATCGCATGGCTGCACGGCAAACCGAATTGGAACAAAAGATTCGGGAACTCAAGCGCAAGCTGGCTCACAATAATAATAAACATGAATCGCCCGAAGTCGCAAACGAGAATACCCAGTCAAGTGTGAACGCAACTAGACAAGCGCAGCAGCACCGCACCATTCCCATCACGCTGCAATTGCAGCAAAAAAATGTACTTTGTGTCGGTGGTCGCAGCGGCAATGTCGCCAGCTATCGCGATTTAATCGAACGCATAGGCGGTCGCTTCGCCCATCACGACGGCGGTATGGAAGACAATCAAAGTTTGCTAGATAGCAGCCTCGCCGCAGCAGATTTAGTCATCTGTCAAACCGGCTGCATTAGCCACAATGCCTATTGGCGTGTCAAAGAATTTTGCAAGCGCACTGGTAAGCGATGTGTGTTTGTCGAAAACCCCAGCGTGTCGTCATTCACCCGCAGTTTAGAACAAGTAACAGAGGAACTTTCTACTGAGTTTAAGCCGGCTTAATCGATGGTTTGTTGGACGACTTGATTAGATCATGTCTTAGGCCTGTCAGCCTAAGACATGATTTTCCGATATCTTATTTCAACTTAGACAAACCCTGTACCAAATCCACCCACGCTTTCGGCTGCGGCTCACCACGACCGCGGACGCCGAAGAAAGTCACGACTAAATCTCCCTGCTTATCATAAAACTCTACCGAGATAACATCAGCGCGCTTGACTACCCAACCACGGGCAAATGCGGATTCTCGCAAATGTAAATTAAACTTTGGATCAAGGACGTTATACCACTCTCCATGCGCCGCCGTTTGTTGTATCTGCCCACTAAATATTTGCGTAATCCCTGTATTGCCAAGGAAGGCCATGATCGCAATTTTGTCCTTGGCCGCACCGTCTAACAGAGCACGTACCGCTTCTGCAGTAATCGCTTGTGCGTAACCAGCGGGTGCCAAACGTAAGGCCTGTTCGCGATTCAATTTGAATTCCGACACAAGGCGGGCAAATTGATGCACGTCCGTCATTTCTTTCCATGCCAATTGAAATTCTTTTTGATCAATGGCCTTATCGGCTAACTCGGCAGCTTTCACTGGTTTCTTCTGAATTAACAAAGGCTCGCCTTGTTTTGGGTAGCGATCTTCTTCTACCAATTGGTCAAAGATGGCATTGCCCGCATCGCTCTTGACATAGATTTTATGAATGGCATCACCGCTTGCATCAAAAAACTGCAGGCTACGAGTTGTCTTGCCATCCTTAGTTTGCGTCACGCCAAAGGCATGTGCCCAGTGTGCGAAATGAAAACGCAAATCAATAGGACCGCCAATGTAACCGCCGATCGCGTTTTGTTGGCGTTGTTTCGCCTCTTCATCCAATGGCTCTGTCGTTGGCTTAGGTGTATAGCGAGTCGCCACACCGGTCACTTCAATCACGCCATTTTCATTGCGACTTAGTGCCATCACCTCACCCAGATCCAAAGCCCTGCGCATGATTTTTCTGGCAGCTTCTGTGCCTGATTGCAAACGCACGGCCTGCGTTGTCTGTGTTGCCAATAATTCCGCCTCCGACACGCCTAAAGATTTTGCGGCATCACGTAGCTGGATTTTTGGCTGCGCTTGACGCAATTGATCCCAACGCGTACTTAAGGTATCGGCAGCAAAGCTAGAACAGACCGCCAGGCCGGACAAAATAAAGATAAAAATTTGCTTACGAATCACGATGTTTTTCCTATCGATTAAAAAATTAAAAATATGTTGAAGATAAAAATAGCTAGCGCATCGACAAGTGGTTCTTGCGCAGCATTAACCAGACCACATTTCATGCATAGAAACGAAATTCGTTCTAAAAACTCAGTTGCGCACTCAAAACCACACTACGTCCGGGCATTACCTGGCGCTCGATCTCTAGCGCTGCAGCGGTATCTTTAGTGTCCTTCATAGCAGCGAGTTTGCGACTATTTGCGTAGTCCCAATACCTTTGATTGCTCAAGTTGTAGACCGCTAAATTCAGCTTGAGATTCTTTTGGATATTCCAGTAAGCGTTAACATCAAACAAACAGTAAGAAGGCATAGCAAAACGTGGTGCGGTCACCCCGCCGCCCGATACCACATCGACAGGCGGCTGCTTCGCATCAACATAAATACCATTCAAAGCGGCACCGAACAATTTTGAGGGATCGTCATAACGCAGACCAAAACTAGCTTTCATCGGTGCTACGCTGGGCAGGAAATCACGTTGACTGGTTTTGCTATTTTCTGCTGTACCATTCGCAGCGCCCAATGCGAAATTCGCGCTAGTGCCACGCAAGGCTGGCGACCAATGTTCAAAACGAAATTGCGCCGAGACTTCAGCACCCCAAGTCGCTGCCTTGCCAATATTTTCTGGACGATAGAGTCCAAAGCTAATCGTCGGATAATTGACTAAGTCAGATGCCTGAATCACATAGTCAATGAAGTTTTGATAGCGGTTATAGAAACTAGAAACCTGCATTTCAATACCTGGATGCGGTCGGGCATTCAAACCTAGTTCAAAGGCATCGCTGGTTTCATTTTTTAATTTCGGATTACCCAAGATGGCGTAGCCTTGTCCAGCACCGGTATAACTAAAGGAATCAAAAGTACCGGTTTTTTCTGCAGCACTGACAGGTCTAGTATTACGCGAAAATGCGGCAAAACTGGAGAGCGTTGGCGTATGTTGTAGTTCCAGTCGCAAACTCGGCGTTACAAAATGGCTGGTTTCTTCCTGAATTTCTTTCGCAGCGGCTGGTACGCCGATGATGTAGGTCTTCAGATTTTGCGGGCTTAGCTTACGCCGTTCAAAACGTACACCGGGCGTCAATGTTGAACTTTGACCAAGCAGATCAAAACCTATCCTGTCATTAACATACGCCGCAATAGTTTGGCCATCCATGTCAGCCATACGATTTTTATTGGTGATTTGGTGCTCACCCGTCGCGATCACCAAACGATCTTCTCTCCAAGGTCGTTGGCTGCTACTGGTTTCTAATTTCAGACCATAATTGATCGCATGGGCATTTAATTTTTTCTCAGCGTCGATACTGAGACCATTCAGTTTATTTAAGTAAGACGTTTCTATCGTGCGGTAATACGTTTTCCCACTCAAGACATAGTTCGCTAGGCTCAGATCTTTTTGTTTCGCATCTTGGGCATACGCACGCACGTTCAGGTGATCAATCCAGTCCATTGCCAGCGTATGGTCATAATCAAGGCTGAAACGCTGTCTATCCGTCTGAGCAAATTGCTTTACACCTTGTGGATAAGTGGGATTGATTCGGCTACTAAACACACGTTGACTATCCTGTTCAAAGGTATCGAGCGTAAGCGCCAAACCTTGATTGGATTGGATATTCCAGTTCAGCTTCGCCAAGACAGCCTGGCTATTCCAATCATCGGGATTCGGTGCAACTTTACCCAAGGTCTTGGTTTGCTCGCCATCGCGTTTTGCCACGATCAGCATCGCCTGAACATCTTGTGAACCCCATGCCCCCGTTAGGCTATGCAGGCGACTGGCATTTCCTGAATCATGTGAAAATTTATAAGCGACATACACAGGATTTTGTGGACTCAAAAAATCTTGTGGCGCTTTACTTCTAAAGCGCACTTTACCGCCCAAACCAGATGCACCATTTCCTGCGGTTTGCGCACCGGTTGCGATAGTAAGCTCTTGCATCATCTCAGGATCAAAATATTCACGCCCTACCGCAAAGGCATTCATGGAGGTGGCGTCTGGTTTAGGCGCAGCATCAGGCATGGCAATGCCATCCACTTCCAAACCTATACGATTACCTTCGATCCCGCGAATGTTGTAACCAGCATTGCCGTTGCTATCCCAAACATTGCCGGAGCCTGAAGCCGTTGCAGGCGCACTGACTAAAGGCTGGTAACGAACTATATTTGCAAGACTAGAGGAAGCAGAAAACTGCTCTGCACTCAAGGTCTTATCTTTTACTTCTCGCGCCGCCAAAACATGCGTGGTCGGCAAGTTACTGATACCAATCACATAGCCAGTAGCAATGCTGCCCGTCACATGCAAGTCTAAGCCGGCAACTAAAGTCTGCAGCGCTTGCTCAACCGAACGGGCATTTTGTACGGCTGGCGTCACCAGCGCAGGGTTGATACCTTCACCTAGTCGAATACTTACTTTTGCTTGCTGCGCCAAAGCTTGGATCGCCAGCTGCAATTGTCCCCTAACAATCGAATAGGATTGCACTGGCACAGTCGCCTGCATCATAGATGCCGCAATCGCCGATGCGGTCACGCCGCTAGATAAAACTATGGAGGCAGTACAAAGTGCTTGTACGGCAACGTAAGGAAATTTAGGTCGAAATGGAAGCTTAGACGGGAGGTGAGAGGAAAAACTGGATAAGAAAGACATAGCGCGCCAAAAAAGTGAGGGCTGGCGACGCAAAGCGATTAGCTGGCAGATTATTAAAGGGTCAGAAAAATAGTGGAGTATCTATACGGATATGGAGCTCAACTGCGGTTCATTCATCGCTCATTCATTGCTCATTCATTGCTCGTTCGATGATCCAACATTTTGTCGCACTTCACCGGACTCGTTAGGGCAATGGAAGAACAAACGAAAGTAAAGATCGGCAAGTAAATGATAACGCGAATCATTATCATTTGCAAGGGGTAAAGTATTGAGATACGCCCGAGAATGCAGCAGAAAAAATTTAAGCCATAGATCTTAGGTAGATCCATGGCTTAGCTTTTTTCGGTAATAGTTCAGCAATTAAGAAACAATTAAGAAATTCAATCGTGATCATTGCATCAAAAACTCGCGTACATAAAGTGGTCAGCGTCACTGACAAAAGCAGTCTTTCGATGCCGCAAACACTTTGACAATCATGCTGCTCAGTCCCAAGTAAAGCGCCGACTGTAGGCGATGGGTCGCCAGCAGTGTGGTAATTCGCCTGCTTTATTCCCATGCATTGCGCGCTAGACAGTATTTTGGCAAAAAGGAGCGCTTCATTGACGACTGTGACCTCAATTACCTCTGTCAATAACTATGCGCTTTGCAGTCTTCAGCAAAAAATCAAATGTCTCAATTACAAGCGCATCCCGGGTATCGCCTGAAACTCTCGAAATCCACCAGTTTTTTCCTTGGACAGGTTGATATTCAG